>NZ_JBFAPC010000020.1:0-49958 GCF_040675535.1 Patulibacter sp. NPDC049589
CGCGTCGCCGCCGGCCGACCGGACCCGTCGGCTGCCCGCGTGTCCGTCGCCCGCCGGCCGGGCCCCCCCCGGACGTCCGCCGCGGCAGGGGCCGTCAGCCCCCGAGCGGCGTGTCGTCCAGGCCGTCGAGCAGGTCCCCGACCGAGTCGTAGACGGCGACCGCCCCGGCGTCCCGCAGCTCCGCGGGCGAGAAGCCGCCGGTCAGGACCGCCACGGTCCGGATGCCGGCGCGCTCGGCGGCCTGGACGTCCCACGGCGTGTCGCCGACCATCACGGCGTCGTCGGTGCCGAGCTTCTCCAGGGCGGCCTTCACGAGGTCGGGCTCGGGCTTCGTGTGCTCGACGTCGCTGGACGTCGTCCACCCGTCGACGAGCTCGCGGGCGTCGAGCAGGTCGAGGTAGTGGTCGACCTCCTTCGCCTTCGCGGAGCTCGCCAGCACGCAACGCCGGTCGCCGGACGACAGCCGCTCGACGAGTTCCCGGGCGCGGTCGAACGGGTGGACCGACGCGATCGACCCGAGGTAGAGCGCGCCCTCCGCGGCCCGGATGTCGTCGCCGTGCTCGGCGTCCGCGTCTTCGCCGATCAGCTTCGCCACGAGCTGGTCGCCGCCCATCCCGATCGACCGGTGGATCCGCCAGATCGGCAGCACGAAGCCGTGCTGCACGAACGCCTCGTTCCACGCCAGCGCGTGCTGGTAGTTGGTGTCGACGAGCGTGCCGTCGATGTCGAGGATGGCGGCGGGGGCGGGCACGCCGGATCGCTACCCGGTGGTCCGCCCCGGGACGCGGCGGTCCGGCCACCGTCGAGCGCGCGCCGTTCTTCGTCGCACCCGGGTGCGTCTCGGCGTCAGTCGTCGGCCGCCACGATCCGCGGGATCGCGCGGGCCGCGGCCTCGGAGAACCCGAGCGGCGTCACGCCGAACACGGGCTCCGCGTCGTTGCGGTCCACGACGAGGTCGTCGCCCAGGCCCTCGAGCAGCGCGGTGATCAGCGCGCGGTCCTCGTCCGCGACCGCGGAGGCGACGAGGCCCTCGAGCTTCGGCACGCTGATCGGCACCGAGAGCGCCCGGTACGGCTTGTCGAGCTGGCGGGCGATCTCCCGCATCAGCTCCTCGACCGAGAGCTCGTCCGCGCCGGCGATCTCGTAGCGGCCCGGGGGCGCCGTCCGCGCGGCGGCCAGGCAGTCGAGGACGTCGTCGACCGCGATCGGCTGCGAGCGCGCCTCGCGCCACGGGGCCGTCGCGAGGACGGGCAGGCGGTCGACCATCTGCACGAGCGTCTTGAACGAACCGCTGCCGACGCCGACGACCATCGACGCGCGGACGACCACGACCTCGGGCGTGCCGTCGGCCAGGAGCTCCTCGACCTCGTGGCGGCTGCGCAGGTGGTCGGAGGACCCGCCTTCGGGATCGAAGCCGACGGCGCCGAGGTAGACCGTCCGCCGGACCCCGGCCGCGCGGGCGGCGCGAAGGTAGTTCTCGGCGGCCTCGCGGTCCTGCTGCTCGAGGTCGCCGGAGCCGCCCATCGAGTGCACGAGGTAGTACGCGACGTCGACGCCGTGCAGCGCCGGGACGAGCGACTCCGCGTCGGACAGGTCGGCCTCGACGACGTCCAGCTCGACGCCGTCCGGCGGGTGCAGCCGGCTCGCGTCGCGGACCAGGGCGCGCAGGCGCACCTCCGGCCCCGCGAGCCGCTCGATCAGCTGCGAGCCGATGAACCCCGACGCGCCCGTGACCAGCACGAGGTCGCTCATGAACCGGGGCTCCCGACGGTCGGGGCGTGGAGGCGGCCGGGGGACGCGGGACCGGGGGTGGACACGCGGCGCGTCTACCCCCGGGGCGCGCCGGCGAACCGCCGTGCGCGAGGGGCCTCAGCCCTTCGGCGTCGAGAAGACCTGCGTCCGGGTCGTGCCGCCGTAGCCGCCCGTACCGCGGCGGGACGCCCCGACGCCGAGGACCCGGAAGCTCGGCTTCAGGATGTTCGCGCGGTGGTCGGGGCTGTTCATCCACGCGGTGACGACCGCGGCGGGGGTGCGCTGGCCGGCGGCGATGGTCTCGCCGACGCGGCGCCAGTGCATCCCGGCCGCGTTGGCGCGATCGGCGATCGTCGACCCGCCCGGAGAGACGTGCGAGAAGTCGTGCCGGCGGATCATGTCGTCGGTGTGGCGCTGTGCCGCTCGGGCGGCCCGGCTGCTGAAGCCCAGCTGCCGCAGGCCGTGGGCGGCGCGCTGCCGGTTGACCAGGCAGCGGACGGCGGCCCCGGCGTGCGACGTGCCCGGCGACGCGACGGACCTGTGGGCTCCGCGGCACGCGGCGTAGGCGGTCGCCGGGAGCGTCGTCGCGCCCAGTCCGGCGACGGCGGAGACGGCGGCGACGAGGGTCGCGCGGCGCGGCCCGCGGGCCGGTCGATCGCCCTCGTGGCGGGCGTTCTCACCGTCCTGCGGGGCTGACGATGGGCGCCCGACGACGGCGTCGAGGATACATCGGAGGCGGGGCGGGGGAAACGCAGCCGTGGCGTCGACCGTACCCGTCGACGCCGTCTTCTGAACTCCTCCCCGTCGGGACCGAATCGGCTCGCGCCGCGCCGTGTTCGTGTAGAAGATGGATCACCAGGCCGAGTCCGGACGCCGTCGTGGCGGCCGGAGCGGGGGAACCAACCGGGTCGTCATCGGCCCTGGGGCGAATCGCCGTAGTCCTCGGCGTAGCGCACCGCGCGAGCCCGTCAGCTCACCCCGTAGGCCGCTGAATCAGGAGCACGGACACATGGCACCGACGATGACGACGAGCACGGCCACCGCGACCACCGAGCTGTGGCGGATCGGGATCACCGAGGAGTCGTACGCCTTCGAGGCGCCGCGCCCCGGCGACCGCGACCTCGCCGAGCACGAGTTCTGGGAGCGGTCGAAGGTCCGCTCGCAGCTGCGGCGCGAGTCCGCCGCGGCGCGGAAGGTGGGCGTCAAGCAGGGCGCTCGATCAAAGCTGGCGATGGCGCTCGTGGGCGTCACGCTCGCGGTCCCGGCCACCGAGGCGGTCACCGCCGGCACCGCGCAGGCGGCCCCGGTCACCGACTCGATGCTCAAGCGCGGCGACAGCGGCGCCCGCGTCGCGGCGCTGCAGCGCGCGCTCGGGATCACCGCCGACGGCGAGTTCGGCACCGCGACCCACAAGGCCGTCCGCGCCTTCCAGCGCGCCAACGGCCTGGCGATCGACGGCGTCGTCGGCACGCTGACGGCGTCGAAGCTCGGGCTCGGCTCCTCCGCCAAGAAGGCGTCCGCGTCGACCGGCTCGAAGGCCTCCAGCCGCTCGGTCTCCTCCGCGGCGAGCGACCCGGACCTGTCCTCGTCCACGATCCAGGCGATCCAGTCGAAGCTCGGCATCGGCGCCGACGGCGAGTGGGGCCCGCAGACCCGCAAGGCCGTCCGCGACTACCAGCGCAGCAACGGCCTCGAGGTCGACGGCGTCCCCGGTCCCGCGACGCTCGCCAGCATGGGCATCACGGCCACGGCCGGTGGGTCGTCCAGCGGCTCGTCCGCCGGGTCCGCCACGGCCGAGAAGGCCTCCGCGTCGACCGGCCTGGGCGCCGCGATCTCCGCGGCCCAGTCGAAGATCGGCGTCCCGTATTCCTACGGCGCGACGGGCCCGTCGTCGTTCGACTGCTCGGGCCTCACGCAGTGGGCGTTCAAGCAGGCCGGCATCTCCCTGCCGCGCACGAGCTTCGCGCAGTACGGCGTGGGCACGAGCGTCTCGAAGGCCAACGTCCAGGCGGGCGACCTCGTGTTCTTCTCGACGGCCGGAGCCGGCGCCTCGCACGTCGGCATCGCGACGAGCTCGTCGACGGTCATCTCGGCGACGTCGCACGGCGTGATGGAGCACTCCTTCACGTCGGGCTACTGGAGCCAGAACTACGTCGGGGCCAAGCGGGTCTCGTAGGGGTCGAGGGGTGGGGCCGGCTTCGCGGGCGGCCCCGACCCCGCCGAGCGCGCCGGTCGGGGCTCAGCCGAGCTCCCGCACCGCGCGCTCCAGCTCGTCCAGAGCCCGGCGGCCGCCGGGGCCGAGGTCCTCGGTCCGCGCCGCGAACGCCGTCAGCAGCCCGCCGTAGTACCAGCGCACGTCGTCGCCGCTGCCGGTGGTGAAGCGCGACCAGAGCTCGTCGCCGACGCGGCGGTGGTCGCTGACGAGCGAGCGGGCGTTGTGGAGCTTGTCGGCGAGCGAGACGCGCAGCTCGTCCGGCTGCTCGTGGGCGATCCGCTCGAGGTACTCGCGCTTGCGGTCGTGCCAGGGCGCCTTGTCGGCGTCGCCGGTGACGGAGTCGGAGTTGGCGAGCACGATGCGCGCGACGTCGGGGCCGAAGCGCTCGGCGATCTCGGCGTGCGCGGCCATGCCGCCGCCGTCCTCGATCACGTCGTGGAGGAGGGCGGCGATCGCCTCGTCCTCGGTGGTCTCCATCTCCAGCACGATCGACGCGACCGCGAGCAGATGCGCGACGTACGGGATCCGTCCGCCCTTGCGCAGCTGCCGCCGGTGGTGGCGCGACGCGTAGACGAGCGCCTCGTCGAAGCGCTCGGTGGTCAGCGGGTCCTCGGTGAAGGTCTCGGGCACCGCTCGACACTAGCCCCGCGCGGTAGCGCCCTCCACCGGAGATCAGCGGAAGGTGACCCCGACCGTCGCGCCGGTGCCCGCCCGCACGAGGAGCCGGCCGCCGCCCGCGCGGCGCAGCGTGACCGTGAGCTTCTGCGTCGTCCCTGCCGGCCGGCGCAGGACGCTGCGGCGGATCGTCCGGCCCGACTGGCGGACGCGGACGACGACCTTCAGGGTGGCGTTCGCGCCCGGCAGCGCGATCCGGATCCGCAGGCGCCGGCCGACGCGGCGGACGGAGGCGGCGGTCACGGTGCTCGGCATCGTGGCGGGCGTTCCCGGCGCGGTCGTGGTGGGCGCCGCGCTGGCGACGGTCCCGAACGCCGCCGGCGCGCGCGGGCACGACGGGGCCTTGAGCGTCACGGCCCCGACGCCGGCGGCGAGTGGACGGCTGAAGTCCTGGACCCAGTACGGGCCGTCGGACGCCGTCGCGATCCCGTACCCCGCGACCGTGAAGTACGGCGTCATGAGGTTCTCGCAGTGGCCCTCGCTGGCCAGCCACGCGCTCATCACCTCGCGGGCGGTGCGCTGGCCCGATGCGATGTTCTCCCCGTAGGCGGACCAGGCGAAGCCCGCGGCCTTGATGCGGTCGCCGGGGTCGGTGCCGTCCGGCGAGTCGTGGGAGAAGAAGCGCCGGGTCACCATGTCCACCGCGAAGAGCTGCGCGGCGCTGCGGACCCGCGGGTCGATGGCGAGGGTCGTGAGGCCGGCGGCGGTCCGCTCGTGGTCGACCAGGCACGAGACCGCGGCGGCGGCGCGATCGATGCCGATCGCCGCCGGGGTCGCGTCGATGTCCGCGCACGCGGTGGCGGCGGACGCTCCCGGCGCGGCGCCGAGCGACAACGCCACGACGGCGAGCCCGATGGAGGACGCGGTGACGACGCGCGTGCGCATGACCGGGAGATCGACCCCAGCCCGGGAAGCACGTCGCCGATGGCTCCGCGTGCGGACCGATGGCGGAGGGCGCCGGTGGCCGTTCGGGCACATCGGTCGGGCCACCCGCGGGGTCACTCCTCGGTGCCGGCGCGGGCGGCTGGAGTGCGAGCGTGGTCCTCGGCAAGCGACGCGGCGAGGCGCGTGCCGCGGGCGAGCGCGGCGGGAGCGCGTCAGGCGGCACGCGTGACGATCAGCGGAAGCGCGCCGCCAGCGAGGCGGACCCGGCCGTGACCGCGACGCGGCCGTTCGCGGCCTTCGCCAGCGTGACGCGCAGGCGGTGGACCTTGCCGCGCGTCAGGCGGAAGCGGACGGTCCGGCGCGCCTGCTTGCGTTGCGTGATCCGCAGGACGACCGTCGCCTTGCCGGACCCGGCGGGGAGCGTCAGCGTCACGGTCAGCCGGCGACGGGTGCGCTTGGCCGTGGCCTTCGCCTTCTTGGCCCCCGCGCCCGCCCCGGTCGTGGTGCCCGTGCCGGTGCTGGTCCCCGCTCCGGTGCCGGTTCCCGTGCCCGTCCCCGTCCCTGCACCCGAGGGCGCCGGGATGGCCGGGAGCTTCGGGCACGTGATCGCGGGACCGTGGGGCTCGGGCGTCCCCAGGGGGCGAGCGAAGACCTGGACCCAGTAGGGGCCGGCGCCGGCGGTCGAGACCCCGAAGCCGGCGTCCGTGAACTTCGGCGCCATGAGGTTCGTGCAGTGGATCTCGCTGCCGAGCCAGGCCTGCATCACGAGGCGCGGCGTCAGCTGGCCGCGCGCGATGTTCTCGCCCACCGACGACCACGAGTATCCGGTGGCGGTCAGGCGCTCGGCGACCGTCGTGCCGTTCGGCGCCGGTACGGGCGCGGTGTGGTCGAAGTAGTTCCGGGCGGCCATGTCGTCAGCGTGGCCCTGCGCCGCCTGACGGGCACGGGCGTCGAGGGCGACGGGCTGGAGGCCGACGGACTCCCGCTCGTGGTTGACGAGGCAGCCGACAGCGGCGACCGCGCGGTCGGGCGACGAGAGGGCGACCGGGAGGTCGGCGTCCGGACAGGACGTCGCGGCCGTGGCGCCCGGGGCGGTGGCGAGGGCGGCAGCGACGGCGGCGGCAGCGACGAACGCCACTCCGGCCGGCCGTGGGCGGCGGGCGCGGGAGGGACCACCGGACGCGCCGGACCACGGAGCTGACATGGCCTGAGTATGGACGCTCGGCGGTCGCTCCGGGCCGGGACCTCTACGGCGTCCCCGGGCGTCGAGCGGACGACGTACCGTCCGTCCACCACGGCGATGCCGCGCGGGTCGGCCGAACGCGGCCGGGCTGGGTGCCGGCCCCCTGGACGGCCGGTCGACGACGGGCCCGGGTCGTCCCCGATCTTCGCGTCCCCGACCGGCCGGCGACTCCCGGCGCAGGCATGATGGCGGGATGCCGAGCTCGCGCAGCGCCGACCGCCCATCGACCCGGGTGCGCCGCGCGCTCGGCGCCCTGGCCCTGGCGCTCGTCGCCGGTGCCGCCGGGGCGGGACCCGCCGGCGCCGCCCCGCTGCCGACCGCGCCCGTCGGACCCGCCCGCGTGACGGTCGCCACGCCGTCGGGATGGACGGTCGAGGAGCACGGTCCCGCGAAGGGGCAGGACCGCCTGACGCAGATCGTCGTCCGGCGCCCGGGCGGGGACGTCGACGCGCTGCTCTACCCGGAGCAGGACGCCGGCGACTTCTGCGACGCCACCGCGGACAGCTATCACTGCCTGCCGCTGCGGGCTGCGTTCACCGGCGATCTCGCGATGGGCAAGGACGGCCTCGTCGTGACCGACCAGGACGCCGACGGGATCCCGGAGGTCGCGATCGGGCTGTTCACGGGCGGGGCGCACTGCTGCGTGATCGACGTCGGCTGGTGGCGTGACGCCGCCGGGACCTGGCATCACGACGCCACCAACGGCGGGTCGGCGGGCGGCGACCGGACGGACGCCCCCGGCCGGCTCCGCATCGCCGACCCCGCGTTCGAGGGCCTGGACTGGGCCTACGTCTTCTACACGCCGTACTTCACCTGGTCGCGGCTGATCCCGGGGAAGGGCTGGGTGGACGCCACGACCCGCGCCGACCACCTCCGTGAGATCCAGCGGCTGAACGGCCGCGTCCGGCGGTACGCGCACGACCGAGACGCCAAGAAGCTGATCGAGGCCGTCCGCGCCGTCCGGATCGCCCACCGCTTCGCGCTCGGGCAGACGCAGCAGGTCGCGAGCGAGCGCGCGACCTACCGCCGCAAGTACGGCCGCCGGGCGCTCAAGGACCTCGACCAGGCCCTGAAGGGCGTGGCGCGGGTCGCCTGACGCCCGCGCCCCCCGAGGTTCTCCGTCCGTTCACCTCCGGGCCGCCGACGCCTGCCATCGTCGAGGGCCGTGGGCCCCCTGGACCTCATCCGCCCCGCGGGCGACCGGCTCCGCCGCGCGGCGATCGCCCTGCTGCTCGTGGCGGCGACCCTCGTCGCGGAGCTCCTGGACGGGGTGGCCGCCGGGGTCGTCGACGGCGCCGCGACCGGCCCCGGCCTCGCCGGCGGCGAAGCCGTCGCCGGCCTCGGCGGTCTCGCGCTCGCGGCGTTCATGGGCCTGCGCATCGCGCGCGGCCAGGACGTCCCGAGCCGAGGCGGGATCCGCCTCGCCGCCGTCCTCACCGCCGGCCTCGTCGTGGCGCTGGTCGCCCACGAGACGCTCGCGCTCGGCCTGCACGTCGAGCACGGCGCGTGCGTCGCCGACCTCGGCGGGCACGTCCTCTGCGTCGTCCTGCCGGCCGCCCTCGTCCTGGGCGCCGGCATGGCCCTCGTCGTCGGGACGCGCGTCGTCCGCGCCGCAGTGACGGCCCGTCGCCGGCTCCCCGTGGCGCCCCGCGGGCCGCGGGTTCTCGAGCGCTTCGTCGTCGCGTGGACCGGTGACGTCGTCCCCGCCCGGCTGCTCCCCGCGCTGCGTCTCGCCGGCAGAGCCCCGCCCGCGCTCGCGGGCTGACGGACCGCTCCGGCGCGCCGCTCGACGACTCCCCCGGGCCGGTCGCCCGAGACGGTCGTCGGCCGGTGCGGCGATCGGGTCCCGAGTGCGGCCGAGGCCGGACCCGGGGCAGGGTCGGAGCGGTTCGCGCCCGGCGCGATCCGCCACCTGCGGCGCGTCCTCCGACGAGGAGGCGGCCCTGGGCGGATCGTGGACCGGCCCGGATCGTGGCCTCGGCCGGCTCGTGGGACGAGCGGTTCGTGGCCCGGATCGGCCCGTCGACCCGTCGGTTCGTGATCCCGATCGGGCTCGTGGACCGGTCCAGACGCGGCGGTCGAACCGGCTCGCGAAGCGGTCCGCGGTCGGGTCCCGGTCCGGCTCGGCTCGAGGACTGCTCTGGCCCGCGACCCACCGCGCGCCGGGGACCACCACCTCCTTTCCCTCACCCCGACAACCAAGGAACGACTCGATGTCCAACCCCCGCATCCCAGGCCGCGTGCGCCGCCCGCTCATCGCGGCGGCCGCCGCGACCGTCGTGGTCGCCGCCGGTGGCGCGACCGCCCTCGCCGTCACCGGCGACGCCACGGTCGACCGCTCGGCGTCACTCGCCGCGAAGATCAACCCGGCCACGCCGAAGAACGTCATCCTCCTGATCGGTGACGGGATGGGCGAGTCGGAGGTCTCGATCGCCCGCTACTACCAGGGCGTCGACAAGCCCCTGAACATGGACCGCCTGCCGTTTCGCGGCGTCGCGACCACGTACGACCTGACCCCGCTGGACGACGTCGCCACGGCCGGCAAGGAGAACTTCGCGCCGGACTCCGCGTCGACGGCCACCGCGTGGTCGACGGGCCACAAGACGCAGATCAACCGCCTCGGCCAGGGCAACAGCGCCAACCGCGCGACGCCCGGCGAGAACTTCGAGACCACCATCGAGGCGGCCAAGAAGCTCGGCAAGTGGACCGGCAACGTCACGACCGCCGAGGTCACCGACGCGACGCCCGCCGGCCCGACGGCGCACATCAGCCAGCGCGGCTGCCAGGGTCCCGCCGACGCCCGCACGACCTGCACGACGGAGGCCAAGATCAAGGCCGACGGCTCGACGAACGCCGGCGCCCTCGGCTCCGTCGCCGAGCAGCAGGAGGCGCTGCGTCCGGACATCACGCTCGGCGCCGGCCGCGCGCGGTACCTCCAGACCCTCGCCCCGACGGGCACGAAGACGGTCGTCGACAAGGCCATCGAGGACGGCTTCCAGTATCTGACGACGAAGGCGCAGCTGAACGCCGTCACGGACCTCGGCACCAAGCCGGGCGACAAGCCGGTCCTGGGCCTGTTCCACGCGAGCGAGGTCAACAGCGACCCCGCCAACATGGTGAGCGAGTGGTCCGCCGCGGACAGCGGCGGCAACTTCCTGCCGAAGGCCGCGGCCAAGCGCCCGGCGCTCGACGGCAACCCGATGGCCTGCAAGGCCGGCTACCGCGAGAGCGTCCGTCCCGAGGAGCCCGCGCTCAACGAGATGGCGTCCAAGGCGATCGACCTGCTCGACAAGGCCAAGGGCGACAAGGGCTTCTTCCTGCAGATCGAGGGCGCCTCGATCGACAAGCGCGACCACAGCGCCAACCCGTGCGAGCAGATCGGCGAGACGCTCGAGTTCGACAAGGCGATCGGCAAGGTCCTGGACTACCAGGCCGCGCACCCCGACACGCTCGTGATCGTCAGCGCGGACCACTCGCACTCGAGCCAGATCGTCAGCGCTGCGCCGGTGAGCGCGACGCCCTCCTCGCAGGAGCAGCCGACGGGCTACTACAGCACCGTCGCCACGCCCAGCGGAGACAAGCTGCGCATCTCGTACGGCACGAACGGTGGCCGCACGGACGGCTCCGTCGTCGCTCCCGATGTGGTCACCGGCGCCGTTCCGAGCCAGCAGCACACCGGCGCCGCCGTCCCGGTCATGGCGATCGGGCCGCAGGCCGCGAACGTCACGGGCACGATCGACCAGACGGACCTGTTCCCGCTGCTGTCGTTCAAGCGCGTCCCGTCGACGCTTCCGACCACACCGGGCGCGACGACCACGATCGCCGGCCCGACCACGACGGTCCCGGGCCCGACGGTCACGGTCCCCGGAGCCGCCCCGGCGGTCAAGCTCTCGGCCGGCGTCGCCGTCCCGAAGACGCTGAGCAACCTCGGCGCGCGCAAGGGCGTGCCGGTCTCGCTGCTGGGCTCCAAGTCGGCCACGGTCGTCCTGACGCTGAAGAACGGCTCGACGACGCTGTCGAAGACGACGGTCAAGGTCACGGGCGGCACCGCGAAGAGCGCGACCCTGAAGGCGAGCAAGCTGCGCAAGAAGCGCGCCGCGAAGCTCAAGCTGACCGCCGTCGCCACGGCCGGCAGCGAGAAGGTCACGCGCACGGCGACGATCTCCGTCACCAAGTAGCGCGAGGGGCGGGGCGGGCCGGTGAGGGCCGGCTCGTTCCCGTGGTGTGCGGGCCGGTGAGGGCCGGCCCGCGCCCGTCAGCCCGCCGCGTCCCGCAGCAACCGGACGACCCGACCGGAGCCGACCACGGTCGCGCCCTCGGCCTCGACACGGCGCCCGAGTTCGCGGTCCGACGTCACGACGACGTCCCCCGCCCCGGCGAGCTCGACGATCAGGTCGTCGGCGTGCCCCGCGAACCGCGCGAACACGCGCAGGAGCTGCATCTCGACCGCCGGCCCGTCGTGGACCACGACGACGTCGGCCCGGGGATCTCCGAGCAGCGCCCCGCAGAGCGCGTCGGCGTCCTCGTCGATCTCCACCGTCAGCCGGATCCGCGCGGCGGCCTTGTCCCGCCACCACCCGTCGGGCCGCGATCCCATGACGTTGGACCCGTCGACGATCAGGCGGGGCATCGGGGGAGGGTACGCCAGGCGCGGGGCCGGAACGGGTCTGGCGCAGTTCGAGCTCGATCTGGTACTACCGCGGTAGTACCATCACGGTCATGGCCGTCCGGAAGCTCTCCGTCGCCCTCGACGAGGATCTCGCGGCAGCCGCGTCGGCGGCGGCCGCCCGCCAGGGCCGCAGCCTCTCGGCGGTGTTGAGCGAGGCGACGGCGGGGTGGCTCGCGCTGGAGGACGGCCGGGCGGCCGTGGCCGAGTACGAGACGGAGTTCGGTGTGCTGACGGCGGAGGAGCTCCGCGCTGCCGACGACACGCTCGACCGTCTGGGCGTCGGCCACGACGGCCGCGATGGTTGACCCCGTGGCCACCGGCGCCCGGGCTCCCGAACGCGGGCTGACCTACGACGCCGGCGCCCTGATCGCGTTGGAGCGCGCAGACCGTACGACCTGGGCGCTGCATGCGGCCGCACTGCGCCGAGGGATTCGTCCGACGCTGCCGACCGTGGTCCTCGGACAGACGTGGCGGGGCGGACCCCAGGCCCAGCTGTCCCGGGCCGTGCGCGGCTGTCGTGTCGAGGCCCTCGACGAGTACCGAGCGCGTGCCGCCGGGACGCTCCTCGCGGCCGCCGCGTCTTCCGACCTCGTCGACGCCGCCGTCGTCATCGGTGCGCTCCGTCGTCACGACGCCGTGGTCACCAGCGATCCGGGCGACCTCTCGGTCCTGGCCGATGCGGCCGGTCGGGATCTCGTCCTGCTCGAGGTCTGAGCAGGCTTGGTGTCACTCCCCGGCGGCACCCACCCAGACGTCGAACCCCGACACGACGCCGCCCCGGACCCGCGCGGTGACGATCGGGATGTCGCCGCCCTCGCCGACGTAGGAGAAGGCGTCCTGGAGCACGACGTCGCCGGAGCCGTCGGCGGGCGGGGTGGCGTCGACGTAGAGCTCGGCGATCCGGGCCATCGGCTCGCCGACCCGCAGCCCGGCCGCGGTCTGCCAGCGCGGGCCGGTCACCCGGGCCGACTGGATCCGCAGCTCGCTCGTCCGGCACGCCTTCCGCCGGCAGCCCCCGAACGTCGCGGCGACGATCGAGACCCCGGCGGCCTTCCACCGGACGCGCCGCAGCGTCCCCTTGCCGCGCGACGTCGTCGGCCGGCCGAACGCGCGGTAGGCGGCCGAGAGCGTGGACGTCCTGGTGTTCACGCGGACGGGCCCGAGCCGCGAGAGGAACCCCTCCGACGTGGTCGTCAGCACGTGCGGCGACTTCGGCGCGGGCGCCTGGGCCTGGGCTGCGGACGGGCCGGCGACGGCAGCGATCGAGGCGGCGAGGCCGGCGGCGAGGGCGGCGCGTCGCCAGGGTCCAGGGGCGGTGGGGGAGGACCGCCCGACGAGGAACGCGGGGGAGGACGGTTCGGCGGGGACGGTGGAGGCCGACGGTCCGACCAAGACGGCGAGGTAGGACGGTTTGGCCGGGACGCCGGGGGAGGACGGTGCACGCATGACGCACTTCTACCCGGCGGTGAGCCGAGGGACGAGGGCGTTTCGGCGGTGTCTGGTCCGACGTTCGTCTTCCGCGTCGACGTAGCGGTCGACGCCGCCCGGGCCCGCCGGCGGTCGGGTGACGCCGGCCCGGGCGATCGGGGCTCGGGCGACGACGGCTGTCCCCGCGCTGTTCATCGGGCGCACGGCAGTCCGCGAAGCGCCAGCGGTCAGCATCCGCCCGCCGCCCCGCCTACCGCAGCACCGGCGTCGCCCCGCGGATCGTCGCCGGGCGGAAGCGGTGGCCGAGGACCTTGCCGGCACCGAGGCGCAGCTCGAGGATCCCGGTGCTCGTGGTCCCGCCCGAGTTCGCCGGGAAGACGAAGTTGCCGAGCGAGTAGGCGATCAGCCGCGAGCCCGACCGCACGATCGGCTGGAGGACGTGCGGGTGCGCGCCGATGACCGCGGTCGCGCCGGCGGACAGCGCGGCGCGGGCCAGCTCGACCTGCCGGCCGCTCGGCCTGCGGTCCAGCTCGATCCCCCAGTGGAACGCGGCGATGACGACGTCGGCGTCCTTCCGGGCGCGGGCGACGGTGGCGCGCACGGCCTCCGGCGTCGACCACGCGGTGCCCGGCCGCGACCCCGACGCGCGAAACTCCGGCGGCAGGATCTCGTTGAAGGCGACGAACGCGACGCGCAGGCCGAGCTTCGTGCGCACGACCGGCCGGTACGCCTGCGCCTCGGTCGCGCCTGCGCCGACCGGCGACGCGCCCGTCGACCGGACCGCTCGCAGCGTGTCCAGCAGCGCGTCCTGACCGTAGTCGCCGGAGTGGTTGTTGGCGAGGTCGAAGACGTCGAACCCCGCGAGCCGGGTCGCGGCCCGCAGCGCCGCCGGGCTGCCGCGGAAGGTGAACAGCTTCGGGAACGGCCGCCCGCGCCGGCTGATCGAGCACTCGAGGTTGCCGAACGTCAGGTCGGCCCGCTTCAGCGTCGGCCCGACGCTCCGCCACGGCGCGCTGAGGTCGCCGCCGGCGATCGCCCCGAGCGGCCCGGGGGCGAGGTTGATGTCCCCGACCGCCGCCAGCGTCAGCGCCCGGACGCGGACCCGCACGATCTTCGTGGGAACCCCGTCGGCGCCGAGCACGCGCAGCTGCCGCCGTCCGGACGCCTCGCGGATCCGGAACGACGTGCTCGTCGCCTTGGCGGTGAGCGGATCGCCGCGCCCGACCCAGGCCCCGCCGATCCGCTGCTGGACCCGCGCGGGCAGCGCGACCCCGCGGGCGCGGACGCGCAGCAGGCCGCCTGGGGCGATCTCGGTCGGGGCGAGGGTGGTGCCGCGGCGGGCGTCGGGGTCGACCGGGGGTGGCGTGCTCGGGGCGGGGGCCGGTGTGGTTGGCACCGGCGGCGCGGGGGTGGGCGTCGCCGGTGCCGGGGAGGCCGGCGGCGGGGTGGCCGGGGTCTGGGTCGGCACGGCCGACCGCCCCGAGCCGTTCGTCGATCGGCCCTGCCGCGAGGCCGGTGCGGTGACGGACACGCCTCGGGTCGATCCGAACACGCGTCGCAGGGGCGAGGACTCGGACCCCTGCCGCGAGGCCGGCGCTGCCGTCACCACCGCGGGTGGAGGAGACGGTGGGACGGCGGCCGGGACGGTGGGCATCGCGACGGATCCTGTCGCAGGCGGCGGTCGGTGCATCGGTGCGTGGCCGCACGCATGCGGGCGGTCGACCGGGGGCCGCCGTGGTCGGATGGGGCGCCGGGGCCCGGCATGGCTCGCCCGGGGCCGTCCGGCCCGGGGCGCCCTGCCCCCGGACCGGAATCGGACCGGGGTGCGCCGTTCGTCCGGCCCGGATGCGCCGTTCGTCCGGCCCGGATCCGCCGTTCGTCCGGCCCGGATCCGCCGTCCGTCCAACGGGCCGCGACGACCTCGCCCGCCGGACGGCGCCCGCCGACGCATTCGACATGGTGGCGCGCGGGCAACTACGACGGACGGGGAGGGGGCCCCTGGCGATCATGGGGCTCCTCGCGCCTGTCGTCGGCCTGGCGATCGTCGCGGTCCTGTGGTTCAGCATCGGCGCGCCGTTCGCGGCGGGCGGCGACGCGGCCCGCCGCGAAGGTCCACGGGCGACCGGGCTGCGCGTCGAGTCTTCACGGAAGGGCGAGCGTGCGCGCCTCACGATCACCGGGCGGGTCCCACGCTCGGCCGGCTCGCAGCCGGTCGTGGTGCGGGTGCTCGGCCGCGCGGACGTCGCGGGCTCGTGTCCGGTTCCCCGCGTTCGCCGCTCCGGCGCGCTGTCGCTGCCCGACGGCAGCGCTCGCGTCGGCTGGTCGGGGATCTCGGGCACGACCCCGGGTCGGGCACTGCGGGCCGGGGCACCGTTCCGCATGGTCGGCACGGTCGCGACCCTCGGCCCCGAGGCGCTGCGCCTCTGCGTCCACCTGGTGCGGGCGGGCGCGCACCCCGAGGTGCTGCGGACCGAGCGCATCGTCGTCCCGAGTCGCGCGGGCATCACCCCGCTGAGCGTCGTCGCCAAGCCGATCGTCGGCGGCGTGGTCGTCCCGGTACTGGAGGGGCTCGCCGGGCTCCTCCTGCTCGTCGTGACCGTGCGACTGTTCGTCGCTGCGGTCCGTCGGATCCGCTGGGCCCGCCCGGCCCCGGCCTCGACGGCCCCGCGCCCGCTGGCGTCTGGATCGTCCCGCTCGTCGGCCCTGGACCTGCCGCCGCTGCCCGAGGGCGTGCACGTCCCGGACACCCCGCCGTGGCTGCTCGGCGAGGACGCGGGGGACGGTTCGGGCAGGCAGTCGGAAGGGCACCGGCCGCACCAAGGCGGGGCCCGACGCGGCGTGCGCGACGACGCGACCCGGCTCGCGAGCGCACCGAGCGATCCGGACGGTCGCGGCGACTCCAGCGCGGCACCCGGGGAGGACGTCGGCCTGGGACCCACGGCCCCGACCCACGACGCCCCGATGGCGACACCGTCGAACGGCGATCCCGCGCCGACAGGCCGGCCGGCAACCCCGGGTGTCCTCGACCTCCCGACCGTCGTCGCCCCCACCGCCGACCCGGACACGGCCGCAGGCGTCGCCGGGGCCAGCGCCCGGGCCGCCGGCGCGACCCGCGAGGCTCGGTGGCGCGAGAGGCGCCGACGCGAGGTCGAGGCGGAAGGACGCGTCTGGGACCCCACCGAGCGCGCCCCGTTCCACGTCCGCGCGTGGAGCATCGGGGCCGTCGGCGAGGAGCTCGCCGCCGAGCGGTTCGCGAGCCTCGCCCGCGGCTACCCGGGCGTCCACGTCCTGCACGACCGCCGCGAGCCGGGGCGCCGACGGGCGAACATCGACCACGTCCTCGTCGGCCCGGCCGGCGTCGTCGTCGCCGACACGAAGCACTGGGCCGGCGTCGTCCGCATCGACGGCGAGCGGCTCCTCGTCCGCGGCCGCGACCGCACCGCCGCGGTCGATGGCGTCCGGGGCCAGGTCTCCTCGGTCCGCGCGATCCTGATGGCGGCCGGCCTCGGCGCCGTCCCGGTTCAGGGCGCGCTCCACTGGACCCGCAGCGACGGCGTCCTCCTCGACGGCTCGCTCGAGCTCTCGGGCGTCGCGCTCCTCGACGCCCGCGGCACGATGATGCGCGCGGTCGACGGCGGCGTCCTCGGCCGGGCCGGGGTCCGGCAGGTGCTGACCGTGCTCGAGCGGGGGCTGAGCGCGGCGGCGTAGGGGGCGGCCGGGGCAGACGCTCTGGGAATCACCGCTTCGTCGTCGATTCCCAGAGCGACTCCGGGAGTGGCCTGCCCCGCGGCCTCGGCGCCCGCCCGCCCTCCTTGTCCGGATCGTCACCACGGCCGCCCGCCCGGGGGCGAGGATCGGAGTCCCCCCCCGATCACCCCGAACACGGAGTCCCCCATGTCCCGTTCCCTCCGCCGCGCGAGCCTCGCGCTGCTGGCGGTCCTCGTCGCGCTGACGGCCGGCACGGCGGTCGCGTCGGCCGCCGACCGCTACGTCGCCCTCGGCGACTCGTACTCGTCCGGCACCGGCACCCGGACGTACACGAACACCGCCTGCCAGCGATCGAACAGCGCCTACCCAGCTCTGCTGGCGGCGGCCCGCCCGAACACCGCGCTGACGTTCGTCGCGTGCAGCGGCGCGACCACGGCCGACGTCCTGGCGAACCAGATCGCGTCCGTCACGGCGAGCACCAAGCTCGTGTCGATCTCGATCGGCGGCAACGACGCGGGCTTCGCCGACGTCCTCACCGAGTGCGCCCTCCCCGCGTGGGCCTCGAACTGCGCCGGCGCCGTGACGACCGCCCAGACGTACATCACGAGCACGCTGCCGGCGAAGCTCGACGCGGTCTACGCCCAGATCCGCAGCCGCGCCCCCTCCGCGAAGGTCGCCGTCCTCGGCTACCCGCGGATCTTCAACGGCGAGGACTGCAACGCCGCGACGTTCTTCTCGCCCGACGACGAGACGAAGCTGAACGCCACGGCCGACCTCATGCGCAGCACCATCCGCACGCGCGCTCAGGCCCACGGCTTCTCGTTCGGCGACGTCATCCCGGCCTTCGCGGGCCACGCCGTCTGCGACTCCCCGGCCTGGCTGAACGGCTTCTCGAATCCGATCGGCGAGTCCTACCACCCCAACGTGACGGGCCACAAGAGCGGCTACCTGCCGGTGGCGCGGGCGATCCTGGGCTGAGCTCCGCCCGGCGTCCGCGAGCTCGGAAGAGCGCGCGGACGCCGGACGGCCGTCGTTACCGGTGCCGGAGTCGGTTCCGGCCGTCGCTCCCGCGGCCACAGACGACGCCACCATGCCGCGGTCGTGCGACCCACGGCACGTTCGCGGTCGCCGCGCAGCGCGATCCGCGGAAGCCCGCCTTCCGCACCTCCGAATCCGGAGCGAACGGGCCGCCCCGGATGCGCCCGATGTCCGAACGGCGCAGCGGCGGTACAGACGTACACTCGCCCCATGAACGCGCACCGGTTCAGGGCCTCGCGGCCCGGGCCGCCGACCTCGGCGGGCGGGTGACGAACGCGAAGGGCCGCCGGAGGCTCCCGTGGTCAAGTCCCTCGGTGACGGTCGCGATCGTCGTCGCGGTGATCGTGGTCCTGGCGTGCGCCGGGATCGCCCTGGTCTCCGGACCGCTCGGCGCCGACGGCGCGACCGCGGAGGGCGGCGGCGAGCGCGCGACCCCGCTGCGGGCCCAGACGGAGCGCGACGGCAACGGCGTCCGCGTCACCGTCACCGGCCGGGTCCGCACGAGCGACGGCACGGGGCCGGCAGTCGTCCACGTCCTCGGCCGCACGGTCGGGACCTCGTGCCCGGAGCCCACGGTCGCCGGCGACGGCACGATCGACCTGCCACCGGGGGACGTCCGGATCCCGTGGCGCGTCGACGCCGGGACGGCCCCGGGCGTGAAGCTGCCGACGGGCCGCCGGATCCGCATGGTCGGGCGGGTCGTCACGCCGGCCGCGGTCCGGAACCTCTGCGTCCACGTCGTCCTCGGTGGTGCCGAGCCGGGCGTGCTGCGCAGCGTCGAGGTCGCCGTGCCGAACCTCGCGTCGCCCGGCCCGGGCGTGAACAGCCCGCTCGTGGAGGACGCCATCGTCCTCGCCCTCGTCGTGGTGATCGTCGTCGCTCTGGTCGCGGGCATCCTGGCGATCGGCGTCATCGAGGCGCGGCGCCGCGGCAGCACGTGGGCGCTCCCGGCGCTCCCGGCCGACGTGCGGATCCCCGACGTCATCCCGGCCGACGACCCCCGCGCGGACGCGTCCCGGGGACGGCTCCGCCTGCGCGCCATCCGCGAACGGCGGCTGCAGCGCTGGAGGGACAAGCGCCGCAAGGCGGCCGAGGCGTCGGGCGAGCCGTGGGACCCGCACGAGAAGCCGCCGCGCCGCCTCGCGATCTGGGGTGTCGGGGACGGCGCGGGCCGCCTGGCCGCCGAGCGCTTCCGGGCGCTGCGGGACATGCACCCCGCCGTCGAGGCCCTCCACGACCGCCGCGTCCCGGGCCCCCGCGGAGCCACCATCGACCACGTCTTCGTCGGCCCGGCGGGCATCGTCGTCGCGAGCTCGAGTCGCTGGGACGGCTTCGTCGAGGTCCGCGGCGACCGCCTCGTCGTCGCGGGCAAGGACCGCTCCCGCACCATCGACGGCGTCGTCGGCCGCGTCGAGGCGGTCCGCGCCCTCCTCGACCACGCGGGCATGGGCGGCCTTCCGATCCGCGGCGTCCTCCACTGCGTCGTCACGGAGGACGTCCTCCTCGACGGCTCCCTCCGCGTCCGCGACGTCCCCCTGCTGGACGCCTTGGGGACGATGGGGTTGGCGGCCGACGGGAACGTGCTCGGGTACGAGGACGTGCGGAGGCTGGTGGCGGCGCTGGAGCGCAGGCTGCCGCCCGTGGGGTGAGGGTGGGGCGGCAAAGGACACGACGTGACGGGCTGAAAGAGGAACTCCTCGACGACCATGACCTGGATGCCGCGGATCCGGGCCTCCTCGGCCTTGCGCGAGACGCTGTTCGGGTCGCAGACAGCGGCGGACCTCGGGCGGCCCATCGCCGGCGGTCGTCACCACGCGGAGCCCGACGCTCGCGAGCGTGGCTCCGTCGGCCGTCGCCGTCGCCGCGGGGTGACGTGCCGCTGGCGGTCTCGAGCGCGGCGGCGAGCTCCTCCGCGTGGTCTTCTCGGTCCGGGGAGAGCAGGGTCCCCTTTGCGCGCCCCAGCCATGCGGGCGATTCGGCAACGGCTTGTCGCCGTCGCCCGTCTTCGTCTCGTCCGGTAGTTGCGCCTCCGGACCTCGTCGCGGACGGTCGTCGCCTCGCCGCCACGCCGTCGCTGCCGCGGCTACGCGACGCGCTGGAGCATCGCGCATCCGGCCGGTGGCGGAGAGGGGTCGCGTTCGCTCACGTCCCGTTGCTGGCCGAACGGCGCTTGCGGTTCGTCGCACGACCCAGCATGCTGCGCCGTGTTCCCTGACACCCGCGCCGTTCCCGGGCCCGGTCGTCGAACCCACCAGGAGACCGCACGATGGACCAAGAGTCTTGCCGGGCCCGCGCCACCGAGCGCGAGGCTTGTCAGATCACGGGGAGTGCCTTCGACCCTCACAGCGTGTCGATGGAGCCGGAGCCGGAAGGGAACGCATGGAGGCGCTGATCGGCGCGTTCGCCCTGCTCGTGGGCCTGGGGGTCGGCTGGCTCGTCGCGACCCGGGCGAGCGGGAGCGAGGAGCTGCGCCGCGAGCGGGATGCCGCCCGCGCGGACGCGGAGGGCAACGCCGCGAAGGCGACGGCTGAACGGGAGCAGCGTACGTCCGCGGAGACGGCCTTCCGCGAGACGATCGCGGGCCTCAAATCCGATCTCAACGCCGCCCAGAAGCACGAGGAGCAGCTGCGCAACGCGATGGAGTCGGTCTCCGGGACGGTCCTCGAGAAGACGACGAAGCAGCTGCGCGCCGAGTTCGACGAGCAGCGCAAGCGGGACCGTGAATCCGCGACGACGGAGCTCGACCGGCGGACCGAGAAGATCGAGGCGCTCGTCAAGCCGGTCGGCGACAAGCTCAAGGCGTTCGACGCCAAGGTCCAGCAGGCCGAGAAAGCTCGCAGCACGCTCGACGGCTCGTTCCTGAAGCAGCTCGAGACGCTCGGGCTGCGGGTCGAGGACCTCGGCAAGCGCACCGGCAGCCTCGTCGACGCGCTGCGCAAGCCGAACGTCCGCGGAGCGTGGGGCGAGCTGCAGCTGCGAAGCGTCATCGAACGCGCGGGGATGAACGCCTACTGCGACTTCACCGAGCAGACCACGGTGACGGACGGCGACGGTCGTCGGCTGCGCCCGGACGTCCTGGTGCGCCTCCCGGGCGACAAGCTCATCGTCATCGACGCCAAGGTGCCGCTCGACGCGTTCCTGGCCGCGCAGGAGGCGGAGACGGAGGAGACGATCGCCGTTGCGATGGCCCGGCACGCGCGGCAGGTGCGCGAGCACATCAAGACGCTCGCGACGAAGCGCTACCAGGACCAGTTCGACAACACGGCGGATCTCGTCGTGATGTTCCTCCCGAACGAGGGCATCTACCACGGCGCCCTCGACGCCGACCGGGACCTCTTCGACTACGCGGTCGACCAGAGCGTGCTGATCGCGACCCCGACGACGCTCGTCGCGCTGCTCCGGGCGGTGAACTACGGCTGGACGCAGGAGCGCATCGCGGTCAACGCTCGCGACATCGCGCAGGCCGGCACCGAGCTGCACAAGCGGCTCGTGAGCTTCGTCGAGCACTTCACCGGTGTCGGCAAGAGCCTGAACACCGCGGTCTCGAAGTACAACGCGGCGGTCGGCTCGTTTGACGGACGCGTGCTTCCGCAGGTCAAGCGCCTGGAGGAGCTCGACGCCAAGAGCGCGAAGGTCCTGCCGGAGCCGGCCGGTGTGGAGGAGACGGCGCGGGAGGTTCGCGCGACCTCGGGGCTCGGGGCGGGGGCGGACGACGTCTGAAGCCCACGAGCCCCTACGGGCCCACCACGCCGCCGGCGACGCCCTCGAGGTCGAGATCTTGACGCAGCCCGCCGTCGATCTGGCGCTCGTGCACGATCGGTGCCGCTGGTGCAGCAGCCCGTACAGGTCCGCAACGTCGGGGAGCACCCGCACGTCGACGTGGCCGTGACCGTGCCGCTGCACGGGACGCGACGTCGGAGGGCCCTCGGCGACCGGGACCCGGAAGGACCCTCGCCGACCGGCGCGCAGACGCCGTCCCGGAGGACGCGCTCGCCGTCCCCCGGCGCCCCCGGGAGGGGATCGGCACACGCGCCCCCTGGCGTGACCCGGGGTCGCGTGGCGACGAGCGTCGTCGCCGGAGAGCCTGCGCCGCTCGTGGCCCTATATTCCGCCTGATGTCCTCCAAGCGATCCCGTGGCAATCGCTCGCGCGCCGGTTCGTCCTCTCGTCGGGCGAAGCGCCGCCAGGGCCACCCGGCGAGCCAGACCGAGGCTCGGCGCCGCGGCGAGGAGGAGGCGCGCGACGCGGCACGCCGGGCGACGGCCCGCCGCGACGGGGCGCTCGCCGGCGATCCGTTCGGCGGCGACGCGTTCGGCGGCGGTGGCCTGGGCGGGGACGCGGACCTGCAGCAGACCACGGCCGCGGTCGCCGCGGGCCTGCGCCGTGCCGCCGCCCGCGTCGACGGCCCGCTCCGCGGCGCGCTCCTCGGGTCGGAGGTCTGCGAGCCGTGGGCGACGGACACGAGGGTCGGCCCGGACGGTCCGGAGGCCGACATCGGCATTGCGCTGGTGCGCGAGACGGCGTCGTTCGCGGATTCCAGGGCCGTGGCGGCCCTCCGCGCGCTGGAGCTGGGCGCGACGGAGCGGACGGCGACCGCAGCGGCCCGCGCGGCCGAGGTCCTGGTCGCCGACGGCCAGCCGGACCCCGCGTGGTACGCCGCCTCGCGCGGCCTGGCGCCGGTGGCCGCGGGCAGCCTGACCGAGGACCAGTTCGACGACGGGCGGACGATCCTGATCGAGTTCGCGGGGCCCGCGTACGAGGCGCACACGATCGGCGTGTACGTGGACCGCAACATGGGCGGGCTCGCGAAGGACCTGCTCGTCGGCCCGCCCCTCGCGCAGCTCCAGGCTCAGATTGCCGCCAATGCCGATCACCCGGACTTCGGGTCGCTCCGCTTCGAGCGCATCGACCTGGAGGACGCCCGCCGGCGCGCGACGCTCGCGATGGCGCGCTCGCTCGTGACGGTCGATCCGCCGTTCGGGGAGGACGTCCCCGTGCTCTGGGGGCTCGTCCTGCAGCGTTTGAGCCTCTTCGACGGCGAGATCCCGCCAGAGGCCGTCCGCGACGATCGCGACGTCGCGTCCGTCGAGGAGCGCGACCGGCTGTTCGAGGCGTTCTTCGCGTCGCCCGGGGCGCCGGACCGCGACGACGCGTCGGCGACGATCGTCGCGTCGGCGATCGACTTCGCGGCGGACTACGCGGGCGGCGATCCGGCCCGCTGGAGCCCGGTCGTCGTCGAGATGTTCATGGTCGATTTCCTGCCGCGCAAGGCGACCTTCGGGGACGAGACGTTCGCCCGCCTGCCCGACGTCCTGCGATCGTGGGTCCGCTTCGCGGCGGAGCAGCGCGGAGTGGGCGCCTCGGCGACCGAGGAGGCCGTCGCCTCGGTGGGCCGGTGGGAGGACGAGCTGCGCGCCGCGGTCGCGGACCAGGGCCGCTGGGGCCCGGCGAAGGCGATCGGGATGGCGATGCAGGAGGCCGGCGTCGACCTGACCGACCAGGCGGCGATCGACCGCTTCATCGCGGTCTACAACGCCTCGCTCCCCGCGCCGGAGGACATGGCGCCGCCGCACCTCGGGGCCGGCCTGGACCCCGAGATCCGCCGCAACCTCGAGCGGGCCGTCGCCGCGATCGAGCCGGTCGACGCGCGCGGGCCCGGGCCGTCGACCCTGGAGCCCCTCGATCTCGCCGTGCTGCGCGTGCCCGTCGCCCTCCGGGAGGCCGCCGGCGAGATCGTCGCGCACACCGACCGGGTCGCGCTGCAGGCACTCGACGCCGCCTACGCCCGCATCGCCCGCGAGATCGTCGCCCGGCTGGCGCGCAAGCGCCCGTCGCCGCTGGCCCGCGGCCGCCGCGAGATCTGGGCCGCCGGGGTGCTGCACGCCGCCGGCACGATCAGCGGCCTGGCCCAACGTGGCTCCGAGCCGTACCTGACCGCCGACGGCCTCGCCGCCGCCACCGGCGTGCCGAAGGGCACGATCACCGGCAAGTCCGCCCGCATCCGCGACGAGCTCGACCTCCGCACCGGCGACGCCGCGGTGACGCACCCGTCGTTCAACGACCTGCCGTGGTACTTGCGGAGGCGGTGAGGGCCGGGGCCGCGAGGGGCGATCGGACGCCCGCGAGGGGCGATCCGCCGCTCCCGTCGCGACGGGAGCTCGCGACCGTCGGCGAACCACTGCACGTCGGGCCCGAAGAACGACGAGGGACCGACGGGGGTGTCCACGGGCAGGATTCGGAGGAACGGGCGATCCGCGGTGACGGAACCACCCCGGAATCGGGCCGACGGCGTTCCGGAAGGCCGCACCCTTCGATCGCGTGATCTAGGCGGCCTGGTCCTCCGCGCCCGGCACCCGGATCACCACGTCGCGCTGCGGTCGCTCGATGCCGAGCTCGTCGGACGCGTCGCAGAGCACCCGGTACATCGCGTCCAGCGCCGCGCAGCCGGCCTCGTCGGGGAACTCGACCATCGGACGGCGCCGCGACACGAAGGCGTTCCGCACGGCGTCGGCGATCGGGACGAAGCGGTACCGGTTCTCGCCGCCCACGTAGATCAGCGCCCGGCCATCGCCGGTGACGTGCAGGAACGAGCGGGATTCCAGGTGCCGGTAGACGTGGACCCGCGTCCCGTCCTCGAGCCTGAGGTCCCCCATCCAGGTGAAGAAGTCGGCGAGGGTCTCGGGCCGAAGAGCGGCGTAGAGCACGTCCCACGACGGATCGTCGCGCGCCTCCAGGAACTCACCGTGGACGATCTGGTCTTGCGAAGCGGACATGCCGGGAGTCTGCGGGCGGGGCCTGTGTCGTCACCAGGGGGAAACCGTGCCAAATGTGAGGCCAAACGATCAGACGTGTCCCACGGCTCGGAACGCCCGATCTCGGCGACGTCCTTCCCCGACCCGTGGAGGGCACCGAAGGTCTCGGCGACGTTCGTGATCTCCGCCACGCGCAGGGCCGCCGCATCGCTCGTCAGACCGGCGCGGCGGACGAGGACGTCTTCGAGCTCGGTCAGGACGCCCGTCGAGATCCGCACCTCGAACGCGTCCTCGCCGGCGAGCCCCAGGAGGACGTCTCGAACCGCCGGTGGGTAGAGCACGCACGTGTCGACGCGAACGCGCAGCAGGGCCACCCGCGGACGGTATCCCCGTCCGCGGACAGCCTCGGCGGCTCAGCGGTAGTCGTCCTGATCCAGCGCGGCAAGTGCGTCGAGCGCCGCCTTCCGCGGGACTCGGCGCGCATCGTGGAACCGCGACACCTCGCTGGCCCGCACGCGCCGGTGCGTTCCGACCCGTTCGAACGCGACCTCGCCGTCGTCGAGCAGCTTGAGGAGGTGCGTCCGGCTCACGTCGAGCGCGACCGCGGCTAGGCGGGTCGTCATGAGCGGGTCACCCAGGGCGAGGGTGACCTCGCCGCCCGCGGCGAGCGCGTCGACGACCTGCCGCAGGGCGAGGAAGATGCTCGGGGGGATGGCCAGGCGCTCGCCGTCCGGGACACCAGCTCGGCCGCAGCGGAGTCGTCCAGCGACGCCGCGAGGCGCTGGACCTGCTTGAGCTCCTGCGGTTCGGCGCTGACGGGGACGGTGGTGCCGGAAGACACGATGGATCCTGTTCCTTGGACGGGGTCGGGTCGCTCGACGCCGTCCGATCAGGGAACCATATGCGCAGAGTCGGCGATCAAGTGCCACAAGTGCCACGCCGCTTCGGCCTCGTCCGACGACCGGGGGACCAGGCATCTCTCGCCGTGCTGGCAACGGCATCGGTCTGTGCGGCGGCTTACGACGACGGCATCGCCCTGTCGATCAGAGCGACCGGATCTCGTGTCCCGTCTTCTGCAGCACCATGGCCTGCGGCCCGGACGCAGCGAGCATGGCGCTGACGGCCGGCCAGCTGACGGCGAAGCAGCGGAACTTCTCCCACATCGGGAAGTCCGCCCGACTCAGCGCGAAGAGCGTCCCGCCGGCGGCCTTCAGCACTTCACGCTCAGGGCCCTGCTGCAGGATCGACTTGTCCTGCGTGAGGATCGCCCACCCTCGGGCCACCGCGTCCTCGATCCACCACTCGTCGCCCTCCTGGGCGATCTGCATCGCCGGATGGACGTCATGCTGGAAATGCGCAGTGATGCCGTGAGATCCGGTGAAGATGCTGATCGCGTCAGTGACCCGGCGACCGACGCCGTTCTCGACGTAGAGGTCGGTGATCACGCAGCGGCGTGCTGCAGGGCGGCCTCGACCTCGGCCGTCGACGCACCCGTGTCGTAGGCGATCTCGTCGACGCCGAGGCCCTCGGAAGCACGGGAGACGATGGCGTCGATCCGCACCGCGGTCTCGGCGGTGACCGGCCGTCCCGCCGCGAGGCGCGAGTCGATGACGATCGGGACGTCGCGTGAGACGACCCACCAGCGCTGCGCGAGCTCCGACGCGTAGTCGATGTTCGCGGTGGCCTGTGAGACGACGTCCTCGATCGTGGTCTGCCCGGCTCGGGTGGCGTTCACGAGCAGATCGTCGTGCTCTTCGGAGAACCGCGTGAACAGCTCGCCGCCGTGGACCTTGAAGTCGACCGTCAGCAGCGGCCGATCGACCTGGAGTTCGACGGCGCAGTAGTCGAGGGCCTTCCGGATCGACTGCAGCGCCGCGTCGTCGCGATAGCGGACGAGCATCTGCAGCTCGAGCAGGTTGAGAAACGAGAGCGGGAGCGACTCCGGGGTCCCGTCCATGCGGATCAGCGGCGGGTCGATGACCGTCGCGCCCTGATGGCGGCGAGTGTGCCCCGCCGTCCAGCGCTTCACGGTGCTCCCCGGCCGTCCGACCAGCTGTCCGGCGGCGGTGAAGGAGTAGCGCGGCGTCTTGGCCCGCTGTTCGATGCGTTCATCCACCCTGACCCGAGTGTAGAGCGGCATTTCGCTGCCGCGGCACTCGCCACAGATTCGGCGCAGAGCCCCGATCTCCCGCGCGGACTCACTGCGACCCGTGGCCCGGACCCCGAGACCCTGCGCATCCCCCCCCATCCGCCGACGGCCCTTGAGTTCGGCGTCAGATCAGACGATGCTCGACCGACCGTCCCTTTGAGCCCGCCACCGCCCGGCGCCTCGAACCCGTTCCCCAGGAGCCTGCAGCCATGGACCACGAGCCCCTCTGGGCCCGCCACCACGTCGCCGTCGACGGCCTTGAGGTCGAGGTCCTGACGCAGCCTGCCGTCAACCTGGCGCTCGTCCACAACCGGGTGCCGCTGGTGCAGTCCGTGCTGGTCCGCAACGTGGGGGAGCACCCGCAGGTCGACGTCACCGTGACCGTGTCGCTGCACGGGCAGGGGATCGAGCTGTCGGACCCATGGGTCCGCACGATCGACGGGGAGCTGACGCCCGGTCAGGAGCTGGCCTGGAGCGACTTCGGCGCCGTCCATCCGTCCCACGAGCACCTGGCCGGCCTGAACGAGAGCCATCCCGCGACGCTGCGGGTCGTCGCCTCGCGGACCTGGGGCGACGACGTCGAACTCGCGATCCCGGTCGACGTCCTGGCCGCCAACGAGTGGTTCAACGCACCGATCTTCTTCTCGTCGCTCGCGGCGTTCGTCCAGCCCAACACGCGCGCCGTGAACGCGGTCCTGGACACGGCCGCCGAGATCCTTCGCAAGGAGACGAAGGACTCGAGCCTCGGCGGCTACCAGAAGGGCCCCGAGCGGGCCGCCCAGATCGCGGCGGCGATCTACGCCGCGCTGCACCGGCGGGGCGTCCGCTACATCGACCCGCCGGCCTCGTTCGAGGACTCCGGCCAGAAGGTCCGGACGACCGCCCAGGTCCTCGACGACCGTTTCGGCACCTGCATCGACCTGGCCGTCTCCTACGCCGCGTGCCTCGAACAGGCCGGCCTGTATCCCGTGGTCTGGCTCGTGAAGGGGCATGCGTTCGCGGGCTTCGTGCGCGACGGCGAGGGCGGGGGCCTGCCGCAGGCGGTGCTGACGGAGCCCAACCAGCTCGTGAACCTCGTCGAGTCCGGCGTCGTCGTCCCGCTCGAGGCCGCGTACTACAGCGACGAGCAGGACCACGGCTTCGCCGGGGCGGTCGCGATGGCGAAAGCCCGCTTCAGCGACCCCGACGCCCTGCGCGGTCTGATCGCCGTCACGTCCGCCCGCCACGACGGCATCCGCCCGCTGCCGAGCCACGACGAGCTCGCCGAGATCGACGCGCCGACGGAGGCGAAGCCGGCGGCCGCCGCCGCGAACCCGCTCGACCTGCCGCCCGAGCTGCGGACCGCCCACACGGGCGACAACGTCCTGCTCGACGTCAGCGACGACGCCCCGCCGCGCGTCGTGAAGTGGAAGCGCTCCCTTCTCGACCTCAGCACCCGAAACCGCCTCCTGAACCTGCGGCCGTCCGCACAGGTCCTGGACCTCCACGTCCCGGCCGGCGCACTCCCGCTGCTCGACGACCTGGTCCACGCGGGAAAGACCATCCGGCTGCGCCCGCAGGACTCCCTGAGCGACGTCCACCAGCTGCAGGGCGCCCGGCGTGCGCAGGATGTCGACGCCGAGGTGATCACCCGGCTGCTCCGCGAGGACCACACGATCCACGTCGCGGTCACCCAGGCGAAGTACCAGAACGGCCTGCGCGGTCTCAGTCGCGCCGCCCGGACGATGTTCGAGGAGACCGGCAACTCGAACCTCTACCTGACCTTCGGCGCGCTGGTCCACAAGACCACCGGCGGCAAGGAGGCCCGAGCCCCGCTGTTCCTCATCCCCGCCCGGATCGAGGGCGGCAGCGGTCGGAGCGAGTTCCGCGTCACCGTCGACCCGTCCAACGTCGCGACCCCGAACCACTGCCTCGTCGAGTGGCTGCGGCTGAAGCACGAGGTCCGCATCGAAGCCCTCGAGCAGCCGCGGCTCGACGACAGCGGCATCGACGTCGCCTACGCGCTCTCCGCGATCCGCGCCGCGTTGCTCGAGCACGCGCTCGACTTCCGGATCGACGAGGTCGCGAGCCTCGCGATCTGCCAATTCAGCACCTTCGGGATGTGGCAGGACCTCGAGCGCTCGTGGGACGTCCTCCAGCGCAGCCCGATCGTGCAGCACCTCGCGCTGCACGCCGGCGACTCGTTCCAGGACCCGGCGGGCGACGGCGTCGACATCGCGCTGCAGGAGGTCGACGAGACCGAGGTGGCGGTGCCGATCCCCGCCGACGGGTCGCAGCTGCGCGCCGTCGCGCTGGCCGCCGCCGGCCGGACGTTCGTCCTCGAGGGACCGCCCGGCACCGGCAAGTCACAGACGATCACCAACCTGATCGCCCACGCGCTGGACCGCGGCAAGAGCGTGCTCTTCGTCGCCGAGAAGCAGGCAGCGCTGGACGTCGTCAAGCGGCGCCTCTCGAAGGTCGGGCTCGAGCACTTCACGCTCGATCTCCACGGCAAGGACCAGCAGCCGGCACTGATCCGCCAGCAGCTCAAGCGCGCGATCGACAACGAGGCGAGCTACGAGCGGCGCGGGTGGGACGCGAAGCTCGCGACCTTCCGCGGCCGGCACGCGCCCCTGGCGGAGTACCCCGACAAGGTCCACGCGAAGAACGGCCTCGGCTACTCGCTGTGGGGCGCCGTCGAGGGGCTCCGGCAGTTCGGCGAGGGACCGTCGGCCCCGGTGCCGGCGTCGTTCGTGCTCGACCCGCCGATCGCCGACGAGGAGGTCCGCGGCGCGCTGCAGAACTTCGCGCGGTCGTCGCGCGCGACGCGGCTGGCGGCGGGCCACCCGTGGGCGCTGGTCGGCCGGGTCCCTGATGACCTCGACGCCGCGGCGGCGCGCACCGCGATCGCCGCGCTCGCGTCCGCGCTTCAGGAGCTCGAAGCCGACGCGGACGGGCAGCGCCTGGCCGGCCTGGTCGGCTCGCCCCGCGAGCTCGCGACGATCCTCCCGCAGATCCGCGAGCGGCTCGACCACGAGGCGTTCGGGTCCGCCGAGCTCCAGCGGGTCCGCGCTCCCGCCTGGCGCACGGCCCGCGCGGGCCTCGTCGACGAGCTGGTCCGCTTCCAGGAGCAGCACGCGACGGTGCTCCAGCTCTTCACGCCGACGTTCCTCGAGGACGGCGACCTCGCCGGGCTGGCCGGCTTGGCGGACGAGGCGCAGAAGGGGCTGTTCGGCAAGAAGAAGCGGGCCGAGCGGTTCGACCAGGCCGTCGCCAGCCTGCTGCTGCCGGGGAAGGACCTCGATCCGGAGCAGGTCGACGGCCTCGTCCTGGCGGTCTCCGGTGCGCGCGACCACGCCAAGCGCCTGACCACGGAGGCGCGGGACCTCCTGCGCGACGCGACCCCGAGCCACTGGACGCCGCTGCGCCCGGACGCCCTGGCGCGCCTCACCACCGCGCTCGACGACATCGACCGCGCCGTGGCCTTCGCCGACGCGCACCCGGACCTCTGGGTCCGCCTGGAGGAGCACGGCGCCGCGAACGCGTCGTCCGTCCGCACGCTCGAGACCGTGGCGGCGGCGACGGACCGGTGGCTGGCGCTGCTCGGCACCGACGACGCCGACCTGACCCGCTGGACCAGAGACCGCGCGTGGACGGACGCGTTGCGCGACGACCTCGCCCACTGGTCGGCCGAGGTCGCGGACGGGGGCGACGTCCCGATCCGCCGCTGGGCGCAGATGGTCGCCTTCCTCGATCCGCTCCGCGACGCGGGACTGGACGAGTTTCGCGAGGCGCTGCTGACGGCGAGCCTGCCGGCGGAGGAGGCCGAGGTCGCGTTCCTGCGCGGATCGGCCACGGCATCCGTCCGCGAGCGCCGCGCCGTCGGCGGGCTCGACGTCTTCGACGCGGCGCTGCGGGGCGGCGAGATCGAGGACTTCGCGACCGCCGCGTCGGCACTGCGCGAGGAGCAGACCGTCGCCCTGCCGGCCGCATTGATCGAGCGCCGGTCGTACCAGGCCGGTCGCCTGGCGGGCCCGGTCGGCGAGCTGCGCCGGCAGCTGGACGCGAAGCGCAAGGGCGCGACGTTCCGGCAGCTGATCGAGCGCTACGGCGAGGAGATCCTCGAGGCCACCCCGTGCTTCTTCGTCAGCCCGACGTCGCTCGCGCAGTTCGTCCCGCCCGGCTCGGTGACCTTCGACCTGGTCGTCTTCGACGAGGCGTCGCAGGTGACCGTCCCGCAGGCCATCGGTGCGTTGGGCCGCGGCCGCTCCGCCGTCATCGTCGGCGATTCGCAGCAGATGCCGCCGACGTCGGTCGGCAAGGTCTCGATGACCGGCGCGGGGGAGGAGGACGAGGAGGACGCGCCGCCGGAGGATCTCGAGAGCATCCTCACCGAGTGCGTCGAGTCCGGCCTGCCGCGGCTGTGGCTGTCGTGGCACTACCGCAGCCAGGACGAGTCGCTGATCGCGTTCTCGAACCAGCACTACTACGAGGGCAACCTCGCGAGCCTGCCGTCGCCGGGCGGCGACCCGACCGCCGGCGTCGAGCTCCGGCGCGTGCAGGGCCAGTTCGACCGCGAGAGCACGGGCGGCGACCTGCGCACCAACCGCGTCGAGGCCGAGGCGATCGTCGCCGAGATCCGCGAGCGGGTGGCCGATCCGGCCCTCGCCGGCCAGAGCATCGGCGTCGTCACGTTCAACGCGCAGCAGCAGACGCTGGTCCAGAACCTGCTCGACGATTGCGGCGATCCGCTCGTCGCCGCCCAGCTGCGCCCCGACGCGACCGAGGGGATCTTCGTCAAGAACCTGGAGAACGTCCAGGGCGACGAGCGCGACGTGATCCTCTTCTCGACCGCGTTCTCGAAGCGGCCCGAGGGCGGCCCCCTCCCGATGAACTTCGGCCCGATCACGAACCAGGGCGGCGAGAAGCGCCTGAACGTCGCGGTCACCCGCGCCCGCCGCAAGGTCGTCCTCTTCACCTCCTTCGACCCCGCCGACATCGACCTGGCGCGCACCTCCTCCCGCGGCATGGCCCACCTGCGCGCCTACCTCGAGATGGCGGTGGGCGGCGCCACCCCGACCGCGTCCCACCACCGCGCCCTGGTCGGCCGCGACGAGATCGGCGAGCACATCGCCGAGGCACTGCGGGGCCGCGGCTACGAGGTCGAGGCGAACTACGGGCTGTCGGACTTCTCGCTGGACCTGGTGGTGCGGGAGGCCGACGTCGACCGCTGGCAGGCGGCGATCGTCCTCGACGGCCCGGGCTGGGCGAAGCGCCCGACGGTGGCGGACCGCGACCTGACTCCGGGACTGCTCGAGCTCCTGATGGGCTGGGGCTCGTCGCTGCGCGTCTGGCTGCCGGAGTGGCTGGACGACCCGGAGGGCGTGCTCGACCGGGTCGACGAGGCGATCGCGGCCGCGAAGGCGCGGGCCGACGAGGAGCGCCTGCGGCTGGAGGAGGCCGCCGCCGAGCAGGAGCGCCTGATGGACGAGGCGCGCCGGCGGGCCGAGGAGGAGGCTGCGGCGGGCGACGAGGACGAGGACCTCGACGACGAGAACCCGGTCGAGCTCGAGACCTATGTGCCGGCGAACGATTCCGCGGAGGTCGGAGACCTCGACCCGCATGTGCCCGAAGTCGCCCCTGAGCCCGACGAACCGGAGGAGTCGGCTCGCCAGACCGATGTGGTCTACGCCTCGAGCCTCGCGGCACCGCCGGCGGTCTCGCCGGCGATCGAGGGAGACCCGCTGACGATGGCAAGCCCGGTGGTGCGCGACTGGACCGCCCGCGGCGAGGAGTACGTCGAGGAGCTCGCGACGCCGCTCGGCGAGCGCGCCGACCTGGACCGCACGAACTCGCGCAGCGTCCGCGCGACGATCACCGCGGCGGCCCGCCGAACGGTCGAACAGGAGGGCCCGATCGCCACCGAACGCCTGGCCCGCTCGATCGCCCGCCGCTTCGGCTTCGACCGCGTCCCGGGCGTCCGCCAGCGCTTCATCCTGGACCTCGTCCCGCCGGACCTCATCCACCCCTCCGACCTGGGCGACTTCGTCTGGCCGACCCAGCTCGACCCGACCACCTGGCGCGGCTACCGCACCACCCCGGCCGACCTCGCCCGCCCCCTCTCGGACATCGCACCGGAGGAGATCGTCAACGCGATGGCGGCGGTCTGCGCCCGCTCGCCGATCCGGGACGACGAGCAGCTGTTTCGGGAAACGCTGGCGGTGTTCGGGCAGAAACGTCTGACGACCACGAGCCAGTCGCGGCTGGAGCGGTGCCGAGACCTGGGCCTGTCGACTAGCAGGCTGATGCACGATGGCGACCGGTTTCGGCCTGGCGCCTGACCGGCCGAGCGCCGCGAGTGCGAAGCCGCCCTAGCACGAAGAGATTGACGATGACCGACACGACGAAGACGCAAGGGTCGAGCGGGATGAGCGCGGTTCTCTTTGGAATCGGTGGACGGCGCTGTCGGGAGGACGTTGGTGAACCACCTCTCGTCGGGGAGGCGCGCCATCTGAGTTCATCCGAGCGCGTGCCGGTCGACAAACGCGAGCCTTCACGACCGTCTCGGGCTCCAGGTCAGGACCGCTATGTGTCCGGAGTTCTAGTGGCGCCCATCCGATTTCGTCGTCACCGTCAGAACAGCGCGTAGGATCACGACCGTGATGTGGAAGGGGCGTTGTCGCCCAGTAAGGCTCGTGCTAGGGAGTACCAGGAGTATGAACAGGGAGGGCCCATCGCCCGCCGAGATCGCGTCCCCGCAGCGGGCTGCGGCTCCGCGGTTGCAGCCGGGCAGAACAAGAGATCGGTCCGCACGAGAGACGGCTTTGGACATCTGATGCCCCCCACCGCAACCCTCGGTCCCGACCTCGACCTCATCGCCCCTGGCAGCCGCGTCATCGTCCGGGACCTCGAATGGCAGGTCCTCGAGATCGAGCGCCAGGCGATGGGTACTCGCGCGATCGTTCGCTGTGTCGGTCGCTCCGAGCTCGTCCGGGACCAGCCGGCGTCGTTCTACTCGGACATCGACACGATCGAGCCCGAGGACCCGACTAGGACGACGTTCCGGGTCGACACGTCCGCGAACGGCATCGAGACGCGGCTCGTCCTCGAGTCCCTCGTGCGCCGGACCCCACTGCCGATATCGCACACGGCCCTGAGCGTCGGGCACAAGATGCTCGTCGACGAGCTGCCGTACCAACGGGAGCCGTTCCGTGCCGCGATGGCGCAGCTGCAGCCCCGCCTGCTCGTCGCAGATTCCGTCGGTCTCGGGAAGACGATCGAGGTCGGGATGCTCCTGGCCGAACTGCAACGCCGTGGCCGTGCGAACCGCGTGCTCGTCGTCGTGCCCCGTCACATCCTCGACCAAGTGCAGCACGAGCTCTGGTGTCGCGCCGGCGTGCCCCTTGTCCGTCTCGACTCGGACGGCATTCAGCGGCTGCGCCAGAAGATCCCCGCCGGCCGGAACCCGTTCGCCTACTTCAACCGCGTGATCGTCTCGATCGACACGATCAAGAGTGCTTCCAGGTACCGGCACCACCTCGAGAAGGTCCGGTGGGACGTCGTCTGGATTGACGAGTCTCACAAGCTGGTCAACCAGGGGACGTTGAACAACCAGCTGGCACACGTCTTGGCCCCGAATGCGGATGCGCTCATCCTGTCCTCCGCGACGCCGCACAACGGAAAGCCGGAATCATTCGCTGAGTTGATCTCGCTGCTGGATCCAACGGCCGTCGCCGATCCCGATCAGGTGACCGCGGGCGACATCGAGCATCTGGTCGTTCGACGGCATAAGCATTCGCCGGACGTCGAGGCGGTCATCGGGGACAGGTGGGCAGAACGGGCCGAACCTACGCCGATCACTGTGGTTCCAACGGCCGAGGAGGAGGCGCTGTTCGCCGAGCTGTCCTCCACGTGGGTCGGTCCGGAGACGAAGGCACCCTGTTCGGACCCGCTGTTCGCGTGGACGTTGCTGAAAGCCGCCCTGTCGTCTCCGGCTGCGCTTGCAGAGTCCATCGAGAACCGTCTCGCCAGGCGCAGCTCGTCGGCGCTAGAGACGCCTAACCGGCCGGTGTCCGACGCCGAGGACGAGGCTCTTCGTCGCCTCTGGGTGCTGGCGCAGGCGGCCATGGTTGCGGGCTCAGCGAAAGTCGCAGAGCTGGTGTCCGTCCTGAAGAACATCGGTGTGGGAAAGCGGAAGCCCGTGCGCGCGGTCGTGTTCTCCGAACGCATCAGGACACTCGACTGGATCGCCGAGGCAATCAGGACCGAGCTCGGGATGTCCGCGGACCAGGTTCAGACCTTCCACAACTCGAAGTCGGAGGACGAGCAGCAGCGGGTCATCGAGGACTTCTCGATGGCGTCGGCGAAGATCCGGGTCCTCGTCACATCGGACATCGCGGCCGAGGGTGTGAACCTGCACCACCAGTGCCACCACATGGTCCACGTCGACCTTCCCTGGTCGCTCATCACGCTCGAGCAGCGCAACGGCCGCATCGATCGATACGGGCAGCTCCATTCCCCGGAGATCCGCTACTTGGTGTACCAACCGGCGGACGCCGAAGTCGCGTCAGACATGCGGATCGTCTCGCGTCTCATCGAGAAAGAGAACGCCGCGCACCGGGCCCTCGGTGATGCAAGTTCGGTTATGGGGCTGCACAGCGAGGGGGCGGAAGAGCAGGCCATCGTCGCCGCGCTCCGGCGCCGCACGAGGGAGGATCGCGAGGCGGCGCTTGAGGCAGCTGCACCGGACATCGACGCATTCGATCCGTGGGCGTTCGCGGGGCTCTCGTCGGCTGACGGAACGGGTGACGGCGAGACCTCGGCCGCCATCATGCCGCCAACCGTGCTGGTGGAGCCCGCGCCGTCCCTGTTCGAGGGAGACGATGACTTCCTCCGTCGCTCCGTTGATCACCTGCTCACGCTGGACCCGTCGCCGATCGGGTCTCGGGCAAAACTCAGCTGGGAGGAGGACGACACGGTTCTCTCGTTCAGGCCGCCGGACGATCTGATGGACCGCCTCAAGGGACTGCCGCAGTCGTATCTTCGCCAGCGCAACCTCGCCGAGCGGCTGAGGCTGACGGCGGACACCGAGGCGGCCAACCGCTCGCTCGAGGACGCGGTGGGACAGCGAGCGGCGTCCGGGGATACCGGAACCGCGTGGCCGGAGATCCACCACCTAGGCCCCCAGCACCCGGTGCTCGAGTGGGTCGCAGACAAGCTGCTCTACCGGGTCGCCCGGAACGAGGCGCTTGCCCTCGCGTGTGCGGTGCGGGAGCCGGCACTGCTCGTCTCCGGGGTGTGGTCGAACAAGCTCGGCGAGCCGATCGCCGCCGCGTGGTCTGCGGCCACGGTGGAAGACGGCCTGGTGACCTTCGAGGATCTGCATGCCGCACTCGCCGAGGCGGGCGTGCGCCATCGGATGGTCGCTCCGGCATGGGATGGGGATCCGCAGGACCTCCAGGCCCTGGTCCCGACCGTCGTTCGGGCCATGCAGGCGCGACTCGCCGACGACCTCCGACAACCTCTCGAGGACGTCACGAACCGCCTCGAACAGACGCGTCGCAGACTCGAGGGCTGGCAGTCCGAGGCCCGGAGAATCGCGACCGGCATCAAGTCTGAAGCCCATCGACGGCGTCGTTTGGACGACGTCGAGCTCGTGTCGCGACAGATCGAGGGGCTCATCGCCGACAACACCCCGGCGGACGCTCCCCTGATCCGGGTCGTCGGAGCGCTCGTACCCAGCTCGACCGGAGGAGGCTGAGTATGCCGACGCCTAGGACCGCAGCACCGACCGAGAAGATCTTCCCGGCCCTCAGCAACCTCGGGTACTTCTCGGACTACTACCTCACGCACCGCCTCGACGCGGGGCTCGGCGAGCTGCACGGGCGGTGGGATAAGTCAGAGCGGGTCGCCGAACCGACGGCGCGAACCCGGGTGCGCACACTGTCCCGTGACTTCGATCGGTCCCGTGTCCAGGCATCCTCGACCTCCCCCGATGCCTCGGTTCTCGATCAGGATCGGTTCGACCTCGGTCAGTTGCCTGCCGACGGTGTGCGAGCGCTGCAGACGCTGAACCGTGCAGTCCTGGGCGCACTTGGATGGGATCCCGACGAGCGGGAACCCGTGGAGTTGACCTCTGGCGATAAGACGTTGACGGTGCCCGTCGCGCACCGCTGCGAGACGCCGGAAGGGGTGTTGCTCGTCGCGCTGGAGACCGTCTTCGGCACCGATCCGGCCGCCCTCGTCGCGAGCCGGTCCGCCCCGGCGGGCCGGCTGCTCGACCCGGTGCTGCTCAACGGCAAGCCGGCGGGCCATACGGTGCTCGACGCAGCCCAGCTCATCTTCACGTCCGACGACCCACCCGGCTACATCCTGGTCGTCTCGGGGGGCGCCGTCACGCTTCTGGATCGCGAGCGTTGGGGGGAAGGCGTGTCGCTCGGCGCGAACCTCGAAGACGCGCTTGCGCGACACGATGTAACGGCGAAGGGCGAGCTCGCCGCGATCGCCGCCTTGTTCAGCTCGGATGCCATCAACCCCGGTGACGGGGCGGAGAGCACGCTCGCGAAGCTCCTTGATCGCGCGTCGAATGAATCGGCGGGCGTGTCGAAGGAGCTGCGTCACGGCATCCGGCGCAGCGTGGAGCTGCTTGCGAAGGCCGTGGTGGCGGACGTGCGCTACCGCCGAAGGGAGGCGTGGACCACGATCGACCCGCAGGATCTGACGCGCCAGAGCCTCAGGTACCTCTACCGCATCATCGTCCTGCTCTTCGCGGAGGCCCGTCCCGAGCTCGGCATCCTCCCGAGTGACGATCCCGACTATCAGGCCGGGTACAGCGTCGCCCGTCTTCGCGATACGGCGCTCGTTGACCTACAGACCGACCACGCGAAAAACGCGCGCCATCTGCAGGCGTCGCTCGACGTGCTGTTCCGGCTGGTGAACGACGGCCACGAGGCTGCTCAGGCGCTCGACGGCGACGGCGTTCGCGACCTCACGTTCCCAGGCCTTCGATCGTCCCTGTTCGGGACGGAAGCATGCCCGCTCATCGACCGCACGCAACTGCGCGACGAGACCCTTCAGGAGGTCATCGCGAACCTCTGCTTCACGCGGGAGCGCACCGGCGCGCCCCGTCGACCGGTGTCGTATTCGACTCTCGGCATCAACCAGCTCGGCGCGGTGTACGAGGGGCTGATGGCGTACAGCGGGTTCCTGGCCACCGAGCCCCTCTACGAGCTCGACAAAGACGGCGATCCTGACAACGGATCCTGGGTGATCCCGGTCGACCGGGCGGCAGAGTTCGCGGACGACCTGTTTCTCACCGAGGAGCGCCACGACGGCTCCAGGGCTCGGGTGCGCTACGAGGAGGGAGAGTTCGTGTTCCGGCTCTCCGGCCGTGATCGGCAGCGGTCGGCGAGCTATTACACACCGGAGATCCTCACCGAGTTCACGGTCCGTCATGCCCTGGATGTGCTGTTTCAGGAGCGTCCGGGACTCGACGCGGCGGGCATCCTCGATCTCACGGTCTGCGAGCCCGCCCTCGGCTCCGGGGCCTTTCTGAACGAAGCCATCACGCAGCTCTCGGTGCGCTATCTGAAGGCGGCTCAGGATGAGGCCGGCGAGACGATCGATCCGGACCGGTACCAGCTCGAGCTTCAACGGGCCAAAGCGCACTTCGCGGTGAACCAGGCGTTCGGTGTCGACCTGAACCAGACTGCGGTCGAGCTCGCCGAGGTCAGCCTCTGGCTGGGGTCGATGCACGCAGGACTGCAGGCGCCATGGTTCGGGGGGCGGCTGCGAGCGGGCAACAGCCTCGTCGGAGCGCGTCGAGCGACTTACACCCTTAAGCAGGTCGGCAACGCTGCGTGGACTGGGGCGGCTCCCCAGGCTCCGAAGGATCGAGCCTTGAGGGACGTCCCGCTGGGGTCGGCAGCGGACATCCATCACTTCCTGCTTCCCGGGCAGGGGTGGGGGGCCGCCGCCGAGGCGGACGAGGTCCGGGAGTTGGCTGCCGAATGGACCGACGACGTCAAGCGCTGGCGCGCACGAGTCCTTCTCGCCCCGAACAAGCGGCAGACCGAACGCCTCGGCGCGCTGGCGACCCGGGTGGAACAACTCTGGGCAGAGTCGCTTGCCGAGGTCCAAGGACTCTGGTCGGCGACGCGGCAACACGTGGATGTCTGGGGAGCGGCGACCCCGGCCGGCGGCCGTCGGTTTGGCGATGAGGCCATTCGCCGGGTCTTGAGCGATCCCCGGTCGGCGACGACCAGGCTTCGAACGCTGATGGACGCCTGGTGCGCCCTGTGGTTGTGGTCGCCGCAACACGGCGTTGGTCTTCCGACCTTCGACGAGTGGCTTGCAACGGCGGAAGCCCTCCTGCGAATCGACGAGCCCTGGCAGTCAGGAGTGTTGTTCGCGGACGAAGGGGCGCTTCCGCTGCCTGCGGGGAGCTCGATCGATGACGTGACATCGCGACACCCGTGGCTGGCTCAGGCTCGAGGTATCGCCGAGCAGCAGCGGTGGTTCCATTGGGAGCTTGAGTTCTCCCCTGTATTCGCGGCCGGGGGCTTCGACCTGCAGGTCGGGAACCCGCCATGGGTACGTCCGAGGTGGTCGGACGCCGACGCTCTGGCGGAAGCCGATCCGTGGTTCGGTGTGACGAGTCCGATGCCGGAGACCGAGAGAAGCGCGCGGCGATCGGCTGCGCTGCAGGATGGGCGGTCGCGAGCTCGGTACCTCGCTGAGCGCGCGGAGAACGCGGGCCTGAACGCGTGCTTCGGCGCCGTGACCCGGGAAGAGCTCTTGGGCGGACAACAGACGAACCTCTACTTCCTGTTCATCACGGGAGCTTGGAGGCGCGCCAAGAGCGCTGGCGCTATCGCGTTGATGCACCCCGAGGGTCATCTGGGTGACCCGAACGCCGCGACCTTGCGGGCGGCGGCATATCGCCACTACCGCGCGCATTATCACTTCATCAACGAGTTGCAGCTGTTCTCGGAGATCAGCCATACGAAGGAATACGGCGTTCACGTCTACAGCGGGGACCGGGGGCATGTCGAATTCGTCCAGTCCGCCTTCGTCTACCACCCAAGCGTCATCGACCGGAGCGTTGACCACGACGGTACGGGTGAGCTTCCCGGCAGGAAGCTCGCCACCGGGGGGTGGGATGTTCGTCCACACCGGGAACGGCTGGTTACGGTCGACGCCGACGTCCTCGCGGCCTGGGCAAAACTCCTGGCGTATTCGGTCCCGGAGTCGGCGCCGGTCGTGAAGTCGGTGACCACCGCGGAAGCCGCGGCCGTCGAAGCGATCGCGAAGTACCCGCATCGTCTCGGCGACGCGACGCACTTCTGGACTCGCGGTTTCGACGAGCAGACAGCACCGCGGCGCGGGCTAATCGAAGAGCGCACCGCGGTCCCCGCATCCTGGGACGAGGTCATCCTTCAAGGGCCACACGTCGGGATCTGCTTGCCCTTCGCGAAGCAACCACGGGTGACTGGCCGGCATCAACAGGATTACGCGGCTTGGGACCTCGCGAGCCTTCCGGAGACGGTGGTCCCACGGACCAACTGGCAACGGAAGGCGAATCGCGCCGACTTCGACAAGGAGATCGCCGAGTGGGACGGCACGCCGAACACCGAACGGTTCCGGCTGATGGTCCGCAGGCAGATCGCTTCGAACACCGCTCGTTCCGTCTTCGGTGCGCTCATCCCGCCCCGCCCGTCGGCCGTCAGCGTGTGCTATCTCGGCGGTCTGACCGACGATCGACAGACCGTTGCCTTCACCGGTCTTTTGGCGGGCATCCTCGCCGACTTCTTCGTTCGCGTCTCGGGTGCGACCGATCTTCATTCGAACGTCGTCGCACGATTCCCGATTTCGGCCGAGGACGAGCCGCTGGCAGCCCCGCTCGTGCACCGGACGCTACGGCTGAACGCATTGACGAGGGAGTACGCACCGCTCTGGGAGGGACTGGTGCATTCCGATTGGGACGTGGATGAGTTCACCAACTCGGGCGCAGCAACCCGCTCCCTTGCTGCGCCCCCCAAGACATGGAATATGGGCGTTCCGGTACGCGGCGAACTCGACCGATGGCTGCTCCTCACGGAACTCGACGCACTCGGCGCCCTGATCGTCGGCGTCGATGTCGAGGCATTGACGGCGGTGTACCGCTCGCAGTTCCCTGTGCTCCTAGGCTACGAACACCAGATGCTGTTCGACGCGCGCGGACGACAGCTCTGCGGCGACTGGCACCAGTACGGCTTCGTCCAAGCGCAGATCGAGGCGGAGGCAAAGGCGAGCGGGAAGCGCGGTTGGAAGAAGGTGTGGCCGCGTGTGCAGGCATACATCGACGGCGACACCGACGTGGACCTCGGCCCCTTCGTTCCGCCCTTCACGCCGGCCGACCGAGAGAAGGCGATGTCGCACGCGTACCGCACCTTCGCGGAGCGATACGAGATCGACGTCCCGGCTCCGGCGACACCTGGAACGACAAGAGAGCCCGCATGATCCCGTCGCTCGTCGCCGGCGACCTCCGGACAAGCATCGTCGAGTACCTGGCGACGACGTTCGCGCTGTCCGAGGACGACACCTACGCAAAGCTGACGGACTTTCTGCTCGACAAGGAGGAAGGGATCTTCCGCGGACCGTATCTCCGCGTGCGGCTTCCATTCGTCGAGGCCTCCGATGACGCAGATCTCGGCGTCCGGTGGACGCCACCGGACTTCAGGCCCTACGCGCACCAGGTTGCCGCGTGGCAGCGGCTGGCCGGCCGGAGTCGTACCCCCAAGCCGACACTCATCACCACGGGGACGGGTTCCGGCAAGTCCGAGGGGTTCCTCGTCCCCATCGTCGACCACTGCATCGCCGCACGAGAACGCGGTCAGCGGGGCATCAAGGCGTTGATCCTCTACCCGATGAATGCGCTGGTGACGGATCAGGAGCGACGTATCGCGGCCGCACTGACCGATCCGCAGGCAACGGCCGCCGGGGTCCGAGCCGGCGTCTGGATCGGCGACGACCAGAGCCTGAAGGCGCGTCGCGACATGGGGCCGACCCACCTCGTGTCCGACGCGTCGGCGTTGATGGACGACCCCCCGGACATCCTGCTGACGAACTACAAGATGCTCGACCGGCTGCTGACGACCCCCGCCCGGCAGCGACTCTGGGCCGCCAACACCCCGCCCGCTGACCGTGAGGGGTGGCGGCAGGCTTTGACGTATCTGGTGCTCGACGAGTTCCACAGCTACGACGGCGCTCAGGGGACCGATGTCGCCATGTTGCTCAGGCGTCTCGGGCACCGTCTGGGGGTCGCTACGGCGGCGACTCCTCTCGCCGGGATCGCACCGGTCGGAACATCGGCCACGCTCGGGTCCTCGCCGAGTTCCGGGGCTGACATGTGCAGGTTCGCCGAGAAGGTCTTCGGTGTCCGTTTCGATGCGTCGTCGATCGTCGGCGAACAACGACAGACCGTCGCTCAGGTCTGCCACGACATCGACTTCGCGCTGCCCGTCCCGGCGCCCGCCGATGTCGCGGGTCTCGACCCGGAGGATCTGGATGGCCTCGCGCGGGCCTTCACCGGCGAGCCGTTCGACGATGCGCAGGTCGTGGGACGGCGGCTCCTTCGGCACCACGTCACAGCATCGTTGCTGCGAGTGGCCGCCGACCGCCCGCGGCTCTGGTCGGACGCCGTGGCCGGTGTTGCCCAGTATGTGCAGGAATGGGGCCGGGTGTTGGCCGACGAGCCGGCCACGGTCGCGGTGGCCCTCGAGCGGTTCGTCGCATTGATCTCGCAGGCCCGAGGTACGACGGCGACCGGGGGAACCCGTGCGCTGTTCAGCGTCGAGGTGCAGGTCTGGATCCGCGAGGTCACCCGGCTCCTTCGCGCGGTGACGAAGGACCCGGGGTTCCGTTGGTCCGATTCACCGCCCGAGCCGGACCGGGCGACGATCGATCTTCCCTCGGTGCACTGCACGTCGTGCGGGCGCTCCGGCTGGATGGCGCTTGCCAACCGCGCGAGCGGGCAAGGGGCGGCGGCGCTCGAGCGCCTGGTGAACGATGATCCAGCCGGACCGTACACCGCGGCGGTACGGGACCGAGAGCGCACCAGGACAATGCTGCGCGCCGATCCGAAAGAGCCGGACGTCCTCTGGCTCGATCCGATCGGTGGCCAGGTCTTCTCGGTCGACGAAGAAGACCGGCGGATCGCCGTCCTCGTCGGAGGGATGACGGGCGACGACCGGACGGAGACGTCCCGAGACGCGGCGGCGGAGGAGCAACGGTGCCCGTCGTGCGGGACGAAGGACGCGATCCGATTCATCGGCTCGCGCGTGACCACCCTTGCAGCGGTGGGCATCACGCAGATGTTCGGATCACCGCACGTTGCGGACGACGAACGGAAGCTTTTGGCGTTCACCGACTCCGTGCAGGACGCATCGCACCGTGCGGCCTTCTTCTCGGGGCGGACCCACCGCTTCAACCTGCGAGCCACGATGTCGAAGGCCGTCCAAGAGCGCGGGCGACTGCCTCTGCAGGACATCGCCGCGATCGCGCTGGGCAGCGCAGACGCGCAGGACCGGCCGGCGGACGCGCTGTTCTCGCTCGTTCCGCCCGACCTGCTGTGGGAGGAGGATCTGATCGACGCCTGGGCTCACCCGGGGACGAGCGGGGCTGCAGCGGCTCGCGATGCGATCGCGCTGCGACTCGGTTTCGATGCCGTGCTTGAGGCCGGGCTCCGGTCGCGGTTCGGTCGCACGCTGGAGACCACGAACACGGCGACGCCCGAGATCTCGCTCACTGAGGACGAGTGGACTCGCATCGTCGCGTTCGCGACCGAGACCGTGCGGGCCAACGCCGGGACGTTGTTCTCGACAGAGCCGGGCGACATCCGGACGTGGATCGAGGGACTCCTCCAGCGGCTCCGACTTCGGGGCGGAATCTTCCACCCGTTCCTGGATGATTACGTCAAGGAGAACGGTCGCCGCTGGCTGATCTGGGGCGGGGGACACCGCCTAGCACCGAAGTTCCCGAAGCAGATATCGGCACCGACGTTCTTCACATCCTCCGCGTCTGACGACTTCGACGCCGTGGCCGGCGCTCAGACCTGGGTCGCGTTGTGGACGAAGAAGGTGGTGGGCGTCACCGGCCCCGGCGCGGACAGGGCGGTCCGCGACGTCATCGACGAGCTTGTGCGGATCGGTGTCCTGGAGCAGCGAGTCTCGACGAAGGGCCTGGTGTGGGGCCTGCCGCCGGATCGGATCGCGTTTGTCGACGTGATCCCGACAAGCAGTGGGACGTTTCCTCCGGCCGAGGTGAGATGTGACCTCTGCGCCACGAGACATCACGCTGCGCCCGATGACCTGGCGCGCTGGGTCGGGCGACCGTGCCTGAGGCTTCGGTGCACGGGGCTCTACGCGGCATCCTCCAATCTGCCGACGAACTACTACCGCGGGCTCTATCGCGAAGGACGCATCCGTCGGGTGGTCGCGGCGGAGCACACCGGTCTCTTGGACCGCAAGCACCGTGAAGCCGTCGAGACGGGGTTCAAGGACGGAGGAGGACCTGAGGCGCCCAATGTCCTCGCCGCGACGCCCACCCTGGAGATGGGAATCGACATCGGCGATCTCTCGGCCGTGATGCTGACCGCGGTACCGCCGACACAATCGAACTACGTTCAACGGGTCGGACGGGCCGGGCGTCGCACCGGCAACTCGTTCGTGACGACATTCGCCGAGGGCGATCCGAGGAGTCTGTACTTCCTGCAGGATCCGGAACTCATGATCGCCGGCGAGATCACGGCGCCGAACTGCTACCTCGACGCGATCGAGATTCTGCGGCGGCAATACCTGGCCTTTCTCGTCGACCGTGCGGCGGAGGGGCCGTCCGGACCGCTGCCTGCCGCCGGGGAGATGCCCCGAACGATCGGGCAGACCGCCACGTCGGGGATGCAGCCCGGCGGGTGGATGCGGGTCATCCTCGAGGCCGGAACGGGGGAGGGAATGGTCACCGCCTTCGTTCGTCTGTTCGGTGTGCATCTGGACCCCGCCGTCGCCAGGCGCCTGAAGGACTGGGCGGCAACCGACATGACGCCGCATGTCGAGCGCGTCATTGACCGCTGGCACGCGCAACTCAAGACGTTGACGAACCAGCGGGAACGCTTGCGTGACCGCGAGAAGGCGCTGAAGGAGAAGCCGTCACAGACGCCGGACGATCAGGCCGCTCTGGGGCGCGTCGTCTTCGAGCTGCGCTACCTCTCGAGGCGGCTTAAGCAAGCACGAGAAGCCGTCACCCTGAACGAGCTCGAGGCGCTCGGCCTGATGCCGAACTACACCCTCTTTGACGACTCCGTCACGCTCGAAGTTTCCCTCTGGAGTCCGAACCCGGAGCACGACGAAAACGACAAGAAGTCGCGTCGATTCATCTCGGAAGGGGGCGAGTACGTTCGGCCGGCGAGTCGCGCTATCCGCGAGCTCGCGCCGGGGAATTGGTTCTACGTCAACGCCCATCGGGTCCGTATCGATGCGGTCGACAACGGGACGGAACACGAACCGTCACATCAGCGCTGGCGGCTCTGCCCCGAGTGCTCGTGGGCGACGATCGACGCCGCGGAGAAGTTCACCAAGTGTCCTCGGTGCGGGTCGCTCGGCGTGGCTGACCAAGGGGCCACCCTCAACGTCTTGCCCTTGCGCATCGTCTCGTCAACGGAGCGTGAAGCGACCGCTCGGGTGGGAGACGAAAGCGACGACCGTGACCGGGAGTTTCATGACGTCCGGACCCAGGTCGATATCGACACTGAGGACATCAGCGCGGCTTGGATGCACACGGACCCGGACACGGTCTTCGGTGTCGAGACCGCGCGCGCTGCGACGATCCGGTTCTTGAACCTCGGTCCTGGGCAGAGTCATCAGCCCCGTGCACTGCGCATCGGCGGCGTGGATGGTCAGGTGGGGCTCTTTCACGTCTGCGCGCATTGCGGTGGGGTCATGGGGATTCGCGGCGACCGCCGAGACCCTTCCGACAAGGACCATCACCGCACGTGGTGCAAGGTGCGGTCCGGCGCACGAAAGGAGCGGTGGGAGCCGCTCGCGCTGGTCCATGAGCTCGTCACCGAGGCGGTTCGAATCCTCCTGCCGGTTGCGGAGTACGAACACGCCGAACGGGTTGCTTCGTTCAAAGCGGCCTTGATGCTCGGGCTTCGGGATTCGTTCGGTGGTGATCCGTCGCACCTTCGAGTCCTCGAGTCCGACTTTCCCGCCCGAGGCGGCAGTCCGGAGGACCGCAACCGTTTCGTCGTGCTTCACGACACGGTGCCCGGTGGCACCGGATACCTGCCCCGGCTGGCGGACCCCGCGGCGCTGCAGCGGATACTGAGCCGCGCTCGCGACCTGATCACCACGTGCGAATGTCAGACGCGAGGCAAGGCCGGCTGTCATCGGTGCCTGTACGGGGGAATTGAACGCCACGAGCTCCCCGTCGTCTCACGAGACGTAGCCCTCGAGCTGCTAGACGAAATCCTCGTGAAATGGAACCTCGAACCCGCCCCCGAAGGAACGATCACGGGGGTCAACCTCACCCCGGTTGTCCAGTCGGAGCTCGAGCGGATGTTCAAGGCGCTGCTCCTGCGGTGGGTCGACCACGCTCCGGCGCAGGTCACCGCACGCCCGGATCCGGAGCACGCCGCCCGGACGCGTTTCGAAGTGCGCTTCCAGGACGGGCCTCACTGGGAGATCCAAGAACAGGTGAACCTGTCGGCGCATCAGACGGTTCCGGACTTCTACGCAACAAGGGTCGACGCTGCCGGAACGCCGCCCATGGCGATCTATCTCGACGGCTGGGAGTACCACGGCAAAGACTCGGCGCAGATCGACTGGGACGCCGCACGGCGGACGTCACTTCGCGAGTCCGAGATCGGCGTCTGGACGATGACGTGGCATGACGTCAAGGCCGCGTTCGACGCGGCGAAGACAAATGGCAAGGTCGGAGCCGTGACCCCGGTCGCGATGCCCGCGCGGAACAAGGCGTCTACCGCGATCGTCAAGCAGCTTGGGGAGGAGCACTCGCTCGCCAACGTCCTGAAGCTTGGGGCGTTCGAGCAGCTGATGGCGTTCCTCCGTGCCCCAGAGGCAGCCGGTTGGCACGCGGTTGCCACCGGTCTGGCCCTCGGCCCGATTCACAACGGCATCGTCTTGGACGTTCCCTCGGTCGAGCTCGCGGTTCACCAGGCGGTGCTCCATGGCGCGCCCGAGGCGTCACCGGTCCCCTGCGAAGCGAAGGCCATCATGTGGGAGAGCGCAGGCGGGCTTCGAGGGCATTCGATTCTTGACCCCCGGGCGGACGCGGGACGGACCTGCACGACCGTCCTCGCACTCGACACCTCGGCGCCGGTCGCACAGGACGAGTGGGCAGATTGGATGCACCTCGGCAACCTCCTCACGGGCCTTCGAGATCAATCGATCGTGACGACGACGAACTCGTTCGTGCCGGACGAGTCCGAGGCGAGCTCCGCGGTCGCGGAGCCGACGGCCACGGGCGCGAGCATCGCCGGCCTCGGCATCGAGTCGGCGCTCGAAGACTGCTTCGATGCTGCTGCGAAGGCGCTGGCCATCGCGGCAGCTGCGGTCACGTACGACGATTTCGTGGTCGGGTTCGAGCCGGGCTGGGCGGACGGAACCGTCGTGGAAGTCGCGTGGCCGACTCGCAAAGTCGGCATCCTGGCGGCAGGGGCGGATCATCCAGAAGACGCCCACGGGTGGGCCATCCGCCCGTCGGACGAGTGGGACCCGCAGAACTTGATCGCCGCCCTCGAGCCGAAAGCGGTCTGATGCCGACCCTCGTCTTCGCCAAGCAGTTCCTCGATGACTTCGCCAAGCTCCAGCCGGTCGTTCGTCAGAAGGTTCGTGAGCTTCCGGACAAGTTCGAGCACGCCGCCCACAGCGGCGTGCACCTGGAGAAGCTGAACGCCTCGAAGGACGACCGCGTGCGGACCGTTCGCGTCGACGGCTTCTGGCGGGGAGTCGTCGTCCGGCTGGGGGAAGCGCGGTACGCGCTTCTTCGAGTCATGGCGCATGACGACGCCAACGAGTGGGCCGTGCGCCAACGCTTCGGCGTGAACCCCGTGACCGGCATCGTCGAGATCCTCGACGTCCCAGGGGTCGCCGAGCACGTCTCGGCTCTCATGGGACCGGACGCTGGCCCAAGGCCTTCGGGTGATGATTCCGCGGCGTTGTTCAGCGAGCGACGGGACCGCGACTTTGCGCAGGTCGGCGTTGACGAGGACCTGGTGCCCATTCTTCGACGGATCGCAACCGAAGAGGAGCTCTACTCGATCGCGAACTATCTGCCGGAAGCCCAGGCCGACGCCGTGTTGTTGCTGGCCGACGGCAAATCGGTCGACGAGGTTTGGAAGGAGATCCAGGCGTCGTATGAGGTCGACCCGACCGAGGCGATTGACACGAACGATCTCGACTCGGCGCTCACACGCCCGGCGAGCAAGTCCTCGTTCATCGTCACCACGAACGACGACGAGCTCGTCGAGCTCCTGACCGGGGATTTCGAGGCCTGGCGGACCTTTCTCCACCCCGAACAGCGCAAGTTGGCCGAGAAGCCGGTCTACAACGGTCCGGCCAGGATCACCGGCGGGGCCGGTACCGGGAAGACCGTGGTGCTCATCCACCGGGCGCGGTTCCTTGCCCGGGCGCTCAACGAATCCGGTGACACGACGGGCCGCATCCTCGTTGCCACGTTCACGCGAAGCTTGTCGAGCAACCTCGAACGGACCCTCCGGACGTTTTGCGCGCCCGAGGAGTACCGCCGCCTACAGGTCACCACGGTCGACGCACTCGCGAGTCAGGCATTGGCGTCGGCGTCGTCGAGACTGCGACCGGCACAGTCGGACGAACTGCGCGAGCTGGCGCACGAGGCCGTGGGGATGACGGGCCTCGACGAGCTCGGTCTGGATCAGCGATTCCTGATCGCCGAGTGGGAACAGGTCGTGCTGGCTCGTGGCATTCGCTCGCTTCCGGAATACGCCACGAGCCCCAGGCCCGGTCGCGGGGTCCGGATGACGCGCCCGCAACGCAAGATCGTGTGGAGCGCCATAGAGCGTCTGACCGCGGACCTCGCCACGAGGCACCGCGCGACGTATCTGCAGTCGGCGGATCTTGCAGCCGACCAGTTGGCCGCGCGAAGCGGCGAGACGCAGGGTGGCCGGTTGTTCGCCCACGCGGTCATCGATGAGGCGCAGGACCTCCACCCCGCCCAGTGGCGCTTGATCCGAGCAGCGGTGAATGAGGGCCCGAACGACCTCTTCATCGTCGGCGACGCTCACCAGCGCATCTACGACTACCGGGTCAGCCTCAGCCGGCTCGGGATCGAGACCCGCGGCCGCTCGCGCCGGTTGAAGATCAACTACCGGACGAGCCAGGCAATCCTCGCGCAGGCGCAGCGGATTCTGCGGGGCGAGGCTGTGGACGATCTGGACGGAGGCGTCGAGGAGATCGCTGGCTACCGCTCCGCGTTCGATGGGCCGGCGCCTACCTCAGCGCGTTTCGTCACGCCTGCAGACGAGGCCCAGTATGTGGCCGACAAGATTCAAGCGTGGCTCGCCTCTGGTGTCGCTCCGTCGTCTATTGGGGTGACGGGCCGGACCCGCGCCGTGCTCAAACCCGTGCAGGATGCGCTCTCGCGCGGGGGCATCGTTTGGACCGACGTCGCAGACGATGGCACCGGTGTTCGGACGGCAACGATGCACTCTGCGAAAGGGCTCGAGTTCGCGAGGCTCGCGCTCGTCGCGCTCAACGCCGACACGGTGCCCCTGCCAGCTGCCGTGACTTCGAAGGGTGAAGATCCGGTACAGCACGAGCTCGACCTTCTTCGCGAGCGGTGCCTGTTGTACGTCGCCTGCACTCGAGCGAGAGACGAGCTGTCGCTCACCGGCTCGGGGACGCCAAGCATGCTGTGGGCTGAATAGCAGCGACGAGCGCTGGAACACCGGCTGTGCTGGTGGACGGCACACTTTCGCCAGCCGATTGAACCGGTCCCGCCTAGAGTCGGAGTTAGGCGGGTGCGAGAAATAGGCGCATGGCACGTCACGAGGTCTTGCGGGGCAGAGTCAAACAGTTCGACCGCCCCCGGTGGGGCCCTCTGCTTGGACTTGATACCTCTGCGCCGAACGAATTCATGTGGATGTGCGAAGTCGAACTGGATGACGGTCGCCGAATCCAGGCCTACAAGAACGCGCGGACCCGCGGGTACCTGCACCTCGACGATGAGGGCTCGACGTACGTTCACGTCGGTGGCGGGTATCGACGCATTGCCGTGAGCATTGCGCTCCGATGTGCACGCCCACCTCCCGCCTCCAGCTGAAAAGAGCCAGGTGGGCGGGTGGGTGTGGACATCTGAAGTGGCCCCTCTGTCGACGCTTGAAGTGGCCCCACCTGCGGTCGTGATCGTCGGGCCCCGCGCGACCGTCGTCAGGC
>NZ_JBFAPC010000021.1:0-48696 GCF_040675535.1 Patulibacter sp. NPDC049589
CGAACGCGCTCTTCGCCCGCGTCCGCGAGGACCTCGGCGAGGTCTCCCACCAGGCCGTCTACGACGTCCTGCGGGCCCTCACCACCGCCCGCCTCGTCCGGTGCATCCAGCCGGCCGGATCGGTGGCGCGGTACGAGTCGCGCGTCGGTGACAACCATCATCACCTCGTCTGCCGGTCGTGCGGTGCCATCGCCGACGTCGACTGCGCCGTCGGTGCCGCACCGTGCCTCACGCCGGCCGACGATCACGGCTACGTGATCGACGAGGCGGAGGTCGTGTACCGCGGCCTCTGCCCCGCGTGCTCGTCCACGCAGTCCCTGACCACCACCCCCTGATCCCTCGAAAGGGTCCCCATGTCCGAGAAGCCTGACGCCGTCGTCGGAGAGATGAACGACGCGACCGAGGACGCGGCGCTGAAGTGCCCGGTCGCCCACGACCGCGCGCCGCACCCGACCCAGGGTGGCGGCAACCGCGGCTGGTGGCCGGATCGCCTGAACCTCAAGATCCTGGCGAAGAACCCCGCCGTCGCGAACCCGCTGGGCGACGACTTCGACTACGCCGCGGCGTTCCAGAAGCTCGACCTCGACGCGGTCAAGGCCGACATCGCGGCCGTGCTCACGGACTCCAAGGACTGGTGGCCCGCGGACTTCGGCAACTACGGCCCGTTCATGATCCGCATGGCGTGGCACAGCGCCGGCACCTACCGGATCAGCGACGGCCGCGGCGGCGCCGGCGCCGGCCAGCAGCGCTTCGCCCCGCTGAACTCGTGGCCCGACAACGCGAGCCTCGACAAGGCCCGCCGCCTCGTCTGGCCCGTCAAGCAGAAGTACGGCCAGAGCCTGTCGTGGGCGGACCTCATCGTCCTCACCGGCAACGTCGCGCTCGAGACGATGGGCCTGAAGACCTTCGGCTTCGCCGGCGGCCGCCCCGACGTGTGGGAGCCCGACGAGGACGTCTACTGGGGCCCGGAGACGGAGTGGCTGGGCGGCGACCGGGGAGGCAGCGAGCGCTACACGGGCGACCGCGAGCTCGACGAGCCGTTCGGCGCCGTGCAGATGGGCCTGATCTACGTCAACCCGGAGGGCCCGGAGGGCAACCCGGACCCGCTCGGCTCGGCCCGCGACATCCGCGAGACGTTCAGCCGGATGGCGATGAACGACGAGGAGACCGTCGCGCTGATCGCCGGCGGCCACACGTTCGGCAAGACCCACGGCGCCGCGAACCCCGACGAGCACGTCGGCCCGGAGCCCGAGGCCGCCCCGCTCGAGCAGCAGGGCCTCGGCTGGAAGAGCTCCTACGGCTCCGGCGCCGGACCGGACGCGATCACCAGCGGCCTCGAGGTCACGTGGACGTACCACCCGACCCGGTGGGACAACGAGTTCTTCCACATCCTCTTCGCGTACGAGTGGGAGCTCGACAAGTCCCCGGCCGGCGCGAACCAGTGGCGCCCGGTGAACAACGGCGGCGCCGACCTCGTCCCGGAGGCGTTCGGCGACGGCAAGCGCGAGCCCCGCATGCTCACGTCCGACCTCGCCCTGCGCGTCGACCCGGAGTACGAGAAGATCTCGCGCCGCTTCAAGGACGACCAGGCCGCGTTCTCCGACGCGTTCGCCCGCGCCTGGTTCAAGCTCACCCACCGCGACATGGGCCCGATCCAGCGCTACCTCGGCCCCGAGGTCCCGGAGGAGGAGCTGCTCTGGCAGGACCGCATCCCGGCCGTCGAGCACCCGCTCGTCGGTGCCGACGACATCGCGGCGCTGAAGACCGAGATCCTCGAGTCCGGCCTGTCGGTCTCGCAGCTGGTCTCCGTCGCCTGGGCGTCGGCGTCGACGTTCCGCGGCAGCGACAAGCGCGGCGGCGCCAACGGCGCGCGCATCCGCCTCGCGCCGCAGAAGGACTGGGAGGTCAACGACCCGGCTCAGCTCGCCGAGGTCCTGACGACCCTCGAAGGCATCCAGCAGTCGTTCAACGACAAGAACGACGGCGGCAAGCAGGTCTCGCTCGCCGACCTGATCGTGCTGGCCGGGTCCGCCGCGGTCGAGCAGGCCGCGAAGGCCGCCGGCTTCGACGTCTCGGTGCCGTTCACCCCGGGCCGCGGCGACGCGACCCAGGAGCAGACGGACGTCGAGTCCTTCGAGCCGCTCGAGCCGACCGCGGACGGGTTCCGCAACTACCTCGGCGCGAAGCAGCGCCTCACGGCCGAGTACCTGCTGATCGACCGCGCGAACCTGCTGACGCTGAGCGTGCCCGAGACCACGGTCCTCGTCGGCGGCCTCCGCGTCCTGGGCGCCAACGCCGGGCACTCCACGCAGGGCGTCCTCACGGACACCCCCGGGCAGCTCGACAACGCGTTCTTCCGCAACCTGCTGGACCTCGGCACCACGTGGACGCCGACCGCCGGCGACGCGGGCACGTTCGAGGCCCGCGACGACGCGACGGGCGAGCTGAAGTGGACGGGCAGCCGGGTCGACCTGCTGTTCGGCTCGAACTCCGAGCTGCGCGCCGTCGCCGAGGTCTACGCCTCGGACGACTTCAACGAGCGCTTCGTCCAGGACTTCGTCAAGGCGTGGGCCAAGGTCATGGACCTGGACCGCTACGACGTGGCCTGATCGGCCCCCGCGGCCGGGCCCTCGGGCCCGGCCGCCGACGCAGCACCCGAGCCCCCGTCGTCGACGGGGGCTTCGTCGTTCCGGGGGCGGGTCAGGCCCAGAGCGCGTCGAGCCCGTCGACCGTCGTGACGAGGCCGTGCGCCGCGAGGATCTCGTCCGTCAGGACGTCGTGGACGCCCGGCTTGGGGTCGCCGCACGCGTCGCGCAGGACGACGGTCCGGTAGTCGCGGTCCATCGCCTCGCGCACGGTGCTGAGCACGACGCCGCTGGTGCTCAGCCCGGCGATCACGAGCGTCGTGACGCCCCGGGCGCGCAGCTGGTCGTGCAGGTCGGTGGTCGTGAACGCGCCGACCCGGACCTTGCGGACCGCGGCGTCCTCCGGCCGCGGGTCCAGCCGGTCGTGGATCTGCGTGCCGGGCGCATCCGCGTGCAGCGCGGACCGGCCGTCGCCGCCGGCGAACCGGGCGAACGTGCTCGTCTCCGGGATCGCGTCGAAGTCGGCGTCGGTGAACGCGACACGGACCCAGCCGACGTGTCCCCCGCGGCCGCGGACCGCGTCGACGGCGGTCGCCGCGCGCTCGAGCAGCTGCTCGCCGTCGGGCAGCTGGTCGACGATCAGGGGCTGGTAGTCCATCACCAGGAGCGCGGTGCTCCCGGGATCGAGGGTGAAGGGATCAGGCACGGGTCAGGTCCTCGTCGCTGTGGGTGGGCCCCGCGCCGGGCGCGGGTCGGGTGTCGATGTCGGTGGCGTCTGCGCCGCGCGGGAGTCCGGCGTCGTCGGCGCCGGCGAAGCGCGGGTCAGGCACGGTCCGGATCCGCTTCGGCGTGGGCGGTGCTGGCGGCCAGCGTGCGGTCGAGCACCGTGATCAGGAGGAAGACGACGCCGACGCCGATCAGCAGGAACGCGAGCTCGTGCAGGCCCGCGGTGTCCGCCGAGTCGCCGTAGAACGCGCCCTGGGCGGCCGAGGACACGATCGCGCCGAGGTAGCCGAAGGTCCGGAGCAGCCCGGCGGACGCGCCGATGGTCGCCGGGTCCGCCTGGCGGTAGACCGCGTTCTGCAGCGACAGGCTGTTGAGGCCCGACGGGATCCCGAAGACGATCGTGACGGCGATCAGGAGCCAGATCGCGGCCGAGGGCTGCAGCGCCAGGAGCAGCCCGCAGCCGGCGATCTGCGCGATCCCGGCGACGACGAGCTTGCCGCGCACGTTCTCGCGGCGCCCGGCCACGACCGAGACGACGATCCCGGTGAGCGACAGCGGCAGGAGCGCCAGGCCCGCCTGGCCGGCGGACAGGCCGCGGCCGTCCTCGAGCCACTGGGTGTAGCCGTAGATCACCGTGTACGAGACGACGTAGGCCAGGAGGGCCCGGAGGTACGTGATCAGCAACGGCGTGTTGCCGCCGAGGACCCGCAGGTCGATGAACGGGTCGCGGTGCGACAGCTCGCGGGCGACGAACCCCGTGGCCGCGACGGCCGTGAGGACGAGCAGGTACCAGTCCTCGGCGCGCGGGTGCATGAGGAACAGGAGCAGCGCCACGAGCGAGCCCGCGAACACCCCCATGCCGAGCAGGTCGAGGTCGACGAGGCGGTTGCGTGCGGCCCGCGACCGGGGCACGGCGGGCGGCGCGGCCTTCGGGAAGCGCCGCGCTCCGAGGACGAAGGCGAACAGCGCGAGCGGGACGTTGAGCGCGAACGTCGTGCGCCAGCCGCCGATGCCGATCAGCAGGCCGCCGAGCGACGGGCCGATCACGGCGATCGTCTGGGTCGAGATCGCGAGCACCGTCAGGACGAACGCCGGGCTGTCCTTCCCGGTCCGCACGCTCTCGTCGCGGATCAGCCGCATCGCCGCGGGGTAGCCCGCGCAGGTGCCGAAGCCGAGGATCACCCGCGCGACGATCAGCACGCCGAGGTTCGGCGCCAGCGTGCCGATCACGCCGGCGAGCCCGACCAGGGCGGTGGCGGGCAGGAACAGCCGCCGCGGGCCGTACATGTCGATCAGCCGGCCGACCACGGGCTGGCCGACCGCCGTGGCCAGGTAGAGCGCCGAGATCAGCCACGCCGTCGCCGACGCGGGCTGCCCGAACGCCACGCCGATCGGGACCAGCGCGACCGCGACGATCGTCGAGTTGATCGGGTTGAGCACCGCCCCCGCGATCAGCGGCGGGAGCAGCCGGCGGTCGAACCCGTCGTCGTCGCCGGAGCGCAGCCGCCGGCGGAGCCGCTCCGGGAGCGACGGCGCCGGGGCCGCCGCCTCTGCGGTCGCGGAGCTCACGGCTCGACGATCCGGGCGAGCAGCGCCATCGCCTCGTTGACCCGCGCCAGCTCGGCCTCGGTGAGCCGCTCGGAGAGGGTCTTGGTCAGCCACTCCTCGCGCGAGTCCCGGGCCCCCTCCGCGTAGGCGCGGCCCGTCGGCGTCAGGAGGATGAGCTGCCGGCGACCGTCGTCGGGATCGGCCTCGCGGCGGATCAGGCCCTGCTGCTCCAGCGCGGCGACCGTCGCCGCCATCGACTGCGGGCGCACGCGCTCGAGCCCGGCGAGACCGCTGGTCGACGACGGTTCGCTCGCGACGAGCCGGGCCAGCGCGGACGCCTGCGCCGACGTCAGCTCGCCGACCGCCGACGCGTCCTGCATGCGCCGCCGCAGCCGCCCCGTGAAGACGCGGAGGGCCTGGGCGGCGGTGACCGCGGGCTCGGGCGCGGCGGTGGGCGGCTCCATATGCACAGTCTCAACTGTACAGGTTGCCTTACTAGTTTGCGGGGCGGTTTCGCACTGGGGCGGGGCGCGTCCGGGGCGGGGCGTCCGGGGCGGGCCGGCGCGGTTTCGCACTGGGGCGGGCCGGATCCGGGGCCCGCGTGCGTGGGCGGTTCGCGTGATGGCGGAGCCCCGGGCCGCGGGGCCGGCGTCGTCAGCGGGCCGGCCTGATCGCGGGCCGGCGTGATCGCGGGCTCGGCGTGTTCGCGGGCCCGGCGTGGTCGCCGGGCCGGCATGAACGGGGCCCACCGGATCCGGGGCGGGGTCGGCCGGGATCCGGACTACCGGTCAGGTCGATCGGTCGGGTCGGGAGCCGACGCCGGTCCGGACTACCCGTCCTCCTCCAGGTGGGCGCGCATGCCGCGGACGAACGCCTTCGCCGCGGACCCGGTGAGACCCGGCTCCGTCGCGTCGACGTAGCGCTGGACCGCCGCGAGCCCGTCGAGCTGCGGGGCGAGCCGGAACACCTCGTCGGCGATGCGCACGATCTCGGGGTCGTGGTCGCTCGCCCGGGCCGCAGCGTGCAGCGCACCGCCCCACCCGGTGCCCCGGTCGACGTCGCCCGGCGTCCGCGCGCACAGCGCCCAGGCGACGGTGTCGCCGAGCCGGGCGATGTGCAGGTAGCGCCCGTGGGCGTGGGACATCAGCCGACGCGCCGACGCGTACGACCGGCGAGGTCGAGCCGTCGCAGACTCTCGAGGGCGCCGCCCGGCGTGCGCCTGCCGGGCGCTCCGGGATCGGTCCGTTCGCGGTCGGGAACCTGGTGCCGCATACGCCGTCCTCGTCGTGGGTCTCCGGGTGGCGAGCTGTCCACGAGGACGGAGGGGCCCGTCGTCGAGGCACCGCGCCTGCTGTTGCGCACCGCGACGGCCGAGGAGGTCCGCGGTGGCGCCGGCCCCGGTCCCGCCGCCTGGGCGGGCCCGGCGACGGCGCCGAATGCGCCCGTCGCTGCTCACGCATTGGACCACACGCGCGGACGGCCGTGTGAGACCTCCGGGCCAACGGCTCCCCGGCGGGTTCGGCCCCGGATCCAGGGCGACCGGCGGGGCGGGCGTGCGGTCAGGTGCCAGGGCGACCGCTGGGGCGGGCCTGCCGTCGAGCGCCAGGGCGACCGGCGGGGGGACGTGCACCCGGGGCGGCCGGCGGCTCGCAGGCGGATGTCGGGGGGGCCGGAGCAGGGCGCGAGCCGGCCCGCCGAGGTGGCGTCCTGACGCGAGCACGGCCCGGATCGCCCGTACCCGCGCGGTCCGGCCCCGTGATCAGGAGAATGGTCCGATGTCCCGAGATCCACGAGAGGACACCCGCCTCCGCGACCGGATCTCGCCGTACTGGCGATGGGCCGGCCTCGTCGTCCTCGTCCTCGCGGTCCTCTTCTCCCTCTTCACCTCGGTCCACTTCGTCCGGCCCGCCGCCGGCTTCGCGGTCCTGATCGCGGCGATCGCCGCGGCCGTCGACGTCGAGCGCGTGACGCGCGACCGACGCCGCTGACCGCGGGGCGCGGGAGGCGCGTCCGCGTCGGGCGGGAGCCGTATTCACCGGCGGGAGGTGCGTCTGGTGCGGGGAGGCGCCGTTCGTTCTGGGGCGGGAGGCGGCCCTCGTTCTGCGGCGGGAGGCGGCTTCGCCGCCGGGCGCCGCGCCGGAGCGGGAGCGGCTTCGCCGGCGGGAACCGCATCGGAGCGGGAGGCGAGATTCCGGCGGAAGGTGAGGACCCTCCGCACAGCGGCGCCGTCGCCTCGGCGCGCGCCCGCGGCCAGGCAGCGGGCGGCCCCGCCCGAATCGTCCCTCGGCTGCGCGCTGCCTCTCTTTCGAACGGACGCGAACGCCGGCCCACGACTCCGTGCCGGGTTCTCCCCACATACCGGGGACAACTCGGGCCGAAGCGGACGCGAACGCCGGCCCACGACTCCGTGCCGGGTTCTCCCCACGTGTCGGGGGCGACTCGCGGGCTGGGGACCGGACGTGGCGCCGACTCCGGCCTCTGTTCCGGGACGACCCTGCCCCGCCCCGACGGGTCGGGCTCGGACCCCGGACGGTCCACGGTGAACGATTCCCACCCGCCGGACCTGCAGGCGTATGGTGCTCGCACGGCCCGTGTCTCCCTCGAAGGGACGACGGCATCGGGTCACCGCGACCGCCCGTTCGCCGCCCCGGCGCCTCTGGGGCAGGCGGCTCCCGGTCCCCCTGGCGGGTTCCAGCGCTACGGCGTCTGGGGCCCGCCAGATCGCTTGCGCGGCACTCGACGGCGTCGGAGCGTCGCCCGTCGCAGACCGCGCCGCGCGCCCCCGTCTCGGCGCGATCCGCCGCCCCTTCCGCGTCGTCGGCCCGCGGCTCGACCGCGTCGCACCGCGGCTCGACCGCGTCGCACCGCGGCTCGACCGGGTCGCACCGCGTCGCACCGCGTCGCACCGCGTCGCACCGCGTCGCACCGGGCCAGGATGCCCGCCCGTCCCGGCTCCTGGTCAGGTCTGCCCGTCGGCGCGGCGCGAACGCGTCCGCGCCCGGCCGATCCACTCCGGGTCGGTGTTCCCCGCCCGTGACGGGAGAACCCGACGAGAAACACCCCCCCCCCCGCACCCAGCCACCTCGAACCTGGTCGGACTCCTCGGCCCGTACCGGGAGAACCCGACCAGGAGCCACACCCGCGAAACCCCGGTTCTCCGCCGCCGCCCGCCGCAACGTGGGATCGTCGGCCATGGTCGAGATCGCCGTCACCCTCACCGACGACGGCGGCGCGTACGTGCACCTGATGCCGGGCGCGTCCTCGATCGTGCGGGAGTCCGTGGCTCTGGACGAGCTCGAGGCCGCCGACCGCGTGCCGACCCTCGACGCGCTCACCCTCGACCTCGACCACTACGGCCGCCTGGTCGGGATCCGGGTGGCCGGGTCGCCGGACTCCGTCCTCCCGCCCGAGCTCCTCGCTGGCGCGCCGCGGACGTGACGGGGAGCGGCCGCCGCCCGGGGGCGGCCGCCCCGGACCGCTCGACCTCGGAAGCACCCGACGGGACACGGGCGCGTCGCGCCCCCGCCGCTCAGCCCGCCCCCGGGTGGGCCCGCGCCGGCCCACGGCCCGGACCCGGTCCGTGTGGCCGCCAGACGTGCCGGCGGCACCGCGGCCGAAGCCGGAGGCGCCCCGGCCGGAGCCTTGCCCGGCCCGACGCTCCGCCTCCCCCACGCACGACGGCCCGCCCACCCCCGGAATCCGCCGGCACACTGGCGGTTCGGGGGCGGGCGGGCCGGCCCGATCGGGCGGCGGTGCCCGCCACGCCCGCGCCGGGGCGCGGGTGCTGCGGACGCACCCGGGCCCGCCGCAGCGGGCCCGGACTCAGCGGGCCAGGGGCCGGCCGATCGAGTAGGGACGTCCACCCGTCGCGGCGGAGGCCGCGGCGAGGAACAGGTAGACACCGACGCCGGCGAACGCCAGGGCGGTGATGCCGGCGAGCCGCACGGGGAACGTCGACGTCGTGAGGTTCCCGATGATCAGGAACAGCAGCGACAGGACGACGAGCCCGAAGACGAGCGTGAAGCCCGACGGCAGCCGGACGCTCGCGAACGTCAGGGCGGCGAAGACGACGGCCCAGGTGATCTGGAAGATCAGCTGGGTGTCGGCGACGTCGCCGGCCGGCACGAGATACCAGTTGTGCGTCAGCCCGAGGACGAGCGCGGCGTAGCTGAGCCAGAAGCCGGCGAAGAGGCCGAAGACCCCCGCGACCATGGTCTGGCCGACGCGGATCGCCCAGACGGTGGAGATCAGCAGGCCGATGCCGGTGGCCGCGAAGATGATCGCGATCGGCGTGCCGGCCGCCGCGTCGGAGACGACGCCGACGAGCGTGAGGCCCAGGGCGATCGAGGCGGCGGCGAAGATCGGCAGGCCGAGGATCGACGGGTCGCCGGCGTCCATCGGGGACGTCTGGACGACGGTGACCGGTCCGGGCTCGTGTTGGATGGAGATCGCGTCGTCCGGGACGACGGGTGCTGTGGCGGTGGGGGCCGGCATGGCTCCTCCCTCTCTCTGGTCTCCCCGGCACGGGATGCGCCGGGGCCCGCGGGTCGCCGGCCGCGGTGCGGCCGACGACGTGCGGTACGGGTCCTGCACTCCGGGGGTCGCCTCCCGCACGGCGCGGGCGACGACGAGCGGAGCTCGTTCGCCGGGCCGGGCGACGGCGGGCGGCGCCCGTCGTCACCCGGTCCGGGTGCTCGGCGCGGACGACGGTCGTCGCCACGCGCTGGTCCTGCGTGCGGGCGACGCCGTGCGCCGCCCGGTCGGTTCGGGTGCTCACACCGGGGACGAGGGCCGCTCCAGTCCCTCCGCCAGATCGCCGAAGCCGGGGGCGATGATCGCCCCGGGCTGCGCGAGCAGCTGCTCGGCGACGATCGCCTCCGTGGTCAGGAGCAGCGCGGCGACCGAGGCCGCGTGCTGCAGGGTCAGGCGGACGACCTTCACGGGGTCGATGACCCCGCGCTCGATCAGGTCGCCGAACTCGCCGGTCATCGCGTCGAGTCCGTGGCCGTCGGGCATGCCGCGGACCCGGTCGACGACGGCGGTGCCGTCGTAGCCGGCGTTCGTGGCGACCCAGTAGAGCGGCTCGTGCAGCACGCTCTGGACGATGCCCGCGCCGATGGCGTAGTCGCCGTCGAGCCCGTGCCCGTCGATCGCGTCGGCCGCGCGCAGGAGCGCGGTGCCGCCGCCGGGGACGATGCCCTCGGCGACCGCCGCGCGGGTCGCGGCCAGGGCGCCCATGGTGCGGTGGCGCTTCTCGCGCAGCTCGACGTCGGTGGCGGCGCCGACGCGGATCACGGCGAGCTTGCTGGCGAGCTTCGCCAGCCGCTCCTTCGCGACCTCCCAGTCGGTGGAGTCCTCGTCGGCGCGCGCGACCTCGTTGCGGATCTGCGTCAGGCGGATCGCGAGGGCCTCGGGCGTCCCGCCGCCCTCGATCACCGTCGTGGAGTCCGCGCCGATGATCACCCGGCGGGCGGTGCCGAACCAGGAGCGCTCGATGTTCTCGATCGACAGCCCGGTCTCGTCGCAGAGCACGCTGCCGCCGACGAACGCCGCCAGGTCGGTCAGGTGCTGGATGCGGCGGTGACCGAAGCCCGGCGCCCGGATCGCGGCGGCCTCGAGCGTCCCGTGCGTGGTGCTCTGCACGAGCATCCCGAGCGCGGACCCGTCGACCTTCTCGGCGACGATCAAGAGCGGCCGCGGGCTGCCGCCCTGCGCGGCCTGGATCACCGGCATCAGCTCCTGGACGGCCGAGATCGGCTTCGTCGTCAGGAGGATCAGCGGGTTCTCGAGCACCGTCTCCATGCGGAGCTGGTCCTTGGCGAAGTACGGCGAGATGAAGCCGTTCTCGATCTGGACTCCCTCGGCGAAGTCGACGTCGATGCGCGGCAGCGCCTGCTCCTCGACGGTGACGACGCCGTCGGTGCCGACGCGGTCCAGCGCCTGGGCGATCGCGGCGCCGACGCGGCCGTCCTCCTTCGCGGCGATCGTCGCGACGTGCTCGAGCGCGTCGGCGTCGGCAATGGGCCGCGCGCTCTCGACGAGCGCCGCGACGACCCGCTCGACGGCGGTCTCGATGCCGCGCCGCAGCAGCATCGGGTTGGCGCCGTCCTCGATCGTCCGCATGCCCTCGCGCACCAGCGCCTGCGCCAGCAGGGTGGCGGTCGTCGTGCCGTCGCCGGTCATGTCCGAGGTCTTGTTGGCGACCTCGCGGACGAGCTGCGCCCCCATGTTCTTGTAGGGGTTCGTCAGCTCGATCTCGCGGGCGATCGAGACGCCGTCGTTGGTGATGACGGGCGCGCCGGCCAGGCGCTCCAGGACGACGTTGCGTCCCTTCGGCCCGAGGGTCACCTTGACCGCGTCGGCGAGCTCGTCGACGCCGGCCTGCAACAGCCGGCGTGCGTCGTGGTTGTAGAAGAGGACCTTGCCCATGGTGTGTGCCCTGTGCCTTTACTCGCCGGCTCCGGCGGGGATCAGGATGCCCCGGCCGTGCAGGCGTCCGTTGTCGAGGTCCGCGAGCGCGTCGTTGACGGCGTCCAGCGGGTACGCGGTGGTGTGCAGGCTGACCTTGCCCTGGGCGGTCAGCGTCATCAGCTCGGACAGGTCGTTGTAGGACCCGACGAGGTTGCCGACGAAGTTGATCTCGCGGGAGATCACGTCGATGGTGGGGACGACGAGGTCCTCCCCGTAGCCGATCACGAAGTACGACCCGGCGTTGCGCAGCACGGCGATGCCGTCCTGGATGGCGCCGCGCTCGCCGACGAAGTCGATGACCGCCTCGGCGCCGTGCCCGTCGGTGAGCTCCATGATCGTGTCGCGATGCACGCCGTGGTCCGCACCACGGCCGGGCTTCTGCACCTTCACGGTGCGGTCCGCGCCGAGCTCCCCGGCGAGCGCGAGCGCGTCGTCGGAGGGGTCCAGCACGATGATCTCCGCCGGCGTCAGGGCCTTCAGGACCTGGATGCCGATGTGGCCGAGGCCGCCCGCGCCGATGACGACCGCGCGGGTGCCGGGATGCAGCAGCTTCGCCGCCTTCTTGATCGCGTGGTACGCGGTCAGGCCGGCGTCCGCCAGGGCGGCGATGTCCTTCGGGTGCAGGATCGGGTCGAGCTTCACGACCGCCCGGGCGTTGGTCTTGATCAGGTCGGCGAAGCCGCCGTCGACCGAGATCCCCGGGAAGACGTTGTTCTCGCAGTGCACGTCGTCGCCGGCCCGGCACGCGCGGCAGAGGCCGCAGGTGACGAGCGGGTGCAGGATCACGGTGTCGCCGACCGCCACGTTCGTGACGGCGGAGCCGATCTCGTGGACCCAGCCGGCGTTCTCGTGCCCGAGCACGTACGGCAGCTCGACCTGCGAGTTGGCCGCCCACTGGCCCTCCTGCACGTGCAGGTCCGTCCGGCAGAGCCCGGCGCCGCCGACCCGCACGATCACGTCGTGCGGCTCGGTCGCCTTCGGCTCCGCGATCGACTCGACCTGCAGTGCCTCGTGGTACTGGTGCAGCCGCGCGGCGATCATGCGTGCACCTCCTCGGGCGCCAGGCCGTGCCGGTTCTGCAGCAGCGAGCGGCACATGCCGCCGTTGGTCTCGAGGCTCGTGTTGATCAGCCGACCGGCGCGGCGCCAGCGGTCCAGGTCGCCGGCGACGGGCGAGCCGTCGGGGCGGACGAAGGCCGGGGACTCCGGGCGGACGTCGATCCCGAGCGCGCGGCGCAGCTCGTCGCAGCGCTGCACGTCGCGGTCGCCGGCGGGGAGCTCGGCCAGGAGCCACGAGGCGACCTCGCCGGGCCGCTCGCCGGCGGCGACGAGCCGCTCGTAGATCCGCCACTGCCGGGCGACGAGCGCCTTGCGGTGGAACAGCGACCGCAGCGCATCGACCTGTCCCGTGGTCTCGCCCGGGAAGGCCTCCTCGAAGCCGCCGTCGCTGCTGACGGCGTCGTTGATCTCGCGGCCCGTGTAGTGGTCCTCCAGCACGACCTGGACGGTCCGCACGCCCGGCACGCGGACGATCGCGGTGCGCGCGTCGGAGACCATCAGGAACGCGAAGTTCGGCGCGCACTGCGGCGTCGGCAGGCGCAGCCGGACGTCGACGTCGCCGTCGGGCGAGACGTCGCAGGACGTGACGAAGCGCAGGTCCGTGATCGGCTCGTCGAGCTCGGGGTCGTACACCTCCCCCAGCGCCTCGAGCACCCGGGCGGCGGTGCTCACAGCACGCCGCCGCTGACGAGCTTGGCGTCGTCCTGGGCCGCCGGCGTGCCCTGGTCCGGCGCGAGCTGCAGGTGCGCGGGGACCTCGATGTCGTAGAGCCGCGCGGCGTTCAGCCCGAGGACCTTGCGCTTGGAGGCGTCGGTCCAGCGCGGGAAGTCCGAGAACGTGTCGTCCGGGTAGTCCCAGTCCAGCAGGCCCTCGATCTGCCACTTCGGGGTCCAGATCCCGTAGTCGGACCCGAAGAGCATCTTGTCCTCGCCGACCCAGAACAGCAGCTCGCCCATGACCTTCGCGAAGAACCGCGGCCGGGCGTGCATCAGGCCGCCGGTGACGACGGAGAGGCCCGCGTAGACGTTGGGCTCCTGCGTCGCCATGAAGCAGAAGTCCTCGATCCGCGGCAGTCCGACGTGCTCGACGATGAAGTTCAGCGTCGGGAAGCTCGTCGCCACGTGGTCGACGTCGGCGACGTCGAACGCGTCCTTGTCCAGCGGCCAGATCGTCGGGCCCTTGTGGACGTGGACGTTGTGGATCCCGAGCTCGACGAGCTTCTCGAAGAACGGCACGGCGGCCGGGTCGTCGAGCTTCCAGCCGCGCGAGGAGCCCTTCCACTCGGCGGTGTAGAGCTTGACGCCCTTCAGGTCGTAGGTCTCGGCGTCCTGCTCGAGCTGCTGCAGGCCGGCCTCGCCGTCGCGCGGGTCGAAGCGCCCGTTGACGCGCAGCTTGCCCGGGAACCGCTCCAGCAGCACCGCGTTCTGCTCGATCGCGTTGAAGCCCTTGGCGTACCAGTCCTTCAGGTACGTCGACTCGAGCACCCCGAAGTCGACCTTGCCGTCGACGAAGACGTCCTGCTCGAAGTCCTCCACCGTCTGCAGGCGGAACTTCTCGATCGTGTCGTGCGTCTCCGGCGGCCCGAGCGACTGGTAGTCGTGGAAGCAGGAGATCCAGCCCTTGGCGTACTCCTCCTGGCCGGGGATCCAGTTGTCCGGGCTGGCGTCCCAGAAGTGGAGGTGGCTGTCGACGATGAAGTACTGCTCGCCATCCTTCTCGTACATGGTGCTGCTCCTGTGAGGGGGTGTGTGCCTGCGGAACGGGTGCTGCGGCGCCGGGCCGGGAGAGCCCGGCGGCGGGTTGCGGCGGACGCGACGGGCGTCCGGCCGCGGTGTCGGCGGGCCGGCCGTCGGCGCGGCCCGCGAAGGGGGTCTCGGCGGTCGCCGGCCGGGGCCGTCCCCGCGGTGGGGACGACGGCGGCCGGCGCCCCGCTCAGTCGACGACCGGCAGGTCGAAGCCCGTGTACTGGGCGGCGGCCTCGGGGCTCGAGAGCATGAGGATCTTGTCGTCGAGCACGATCATGCGCCCGTAGTGGGTCGACATGATCTCCTCGAAGTCGTCGTTGCCGAAGTCCTCCCAGCCGAGCGCCTCGGCGATCTCGGCGTAGACGAACTCGATCGTCTCGATCCCGTCGACGCGGATCATCGAGGGCAGCTCGGTGATCGTGATGCCCTTCTTGGGCTCCATGATCTGTGCCACGACGTGGCCGACCTGGTTGTTCATCAGGGTCACGCCGACCTTGTCGGAGATCGTCCGGTCGACCCGGAACTGCTCGGTGCTGCTCATGGCTCAGGCTCCTTCGGGCGTCGCGAGCCCGAGGTCGGAGAGTTGGCTGGAGAACCGGGCGCGCGCCCGGTCGTAGGAGTCCTCGAAGCGCAGGGTCTTCTCGGGGATCTGCGACCAGATCGGCTGCAGCAGGCGCGCGGCGTTCTCGGCCTGCGGGGCCCACTTGGCCGTCCACTCGTTCAGCAGGGCGACGTTCGCGTCGCCGTGCTCGGCGTCCTTGACCAGGAGCTCGAAGAGGTGCCGGGCGCCGCGCTGCTCGCGGGCCGCGTCGGCCTCGCCGCCGCCGATCACCGTCGGGGTCACGAAGTCGCCGTGGATCGCCGCGACCTGCATCACGAAGTGGCTGCGGAAGAGCTCCCCGACCAGCGGCTCGAAGACCAGGGCGGTGGCGAAGAACTGCTCTGCCCAGTCCCTCGTGGCGGTGATGTTCTCGACCAGCTCGCGGACGCCCGCCCAGACGGGGTCGGACTGCCACGTGGCGATGTGCGCCTGGCCGTCGAAGCCGTCGACCTTGTCGGTGAGGTCGAGGTTGTAGAGGATCAGGTCCTGCGCGAAGCGCAGCTTGTGCGTCGCCGCGACCGACAGCGCGTTGTTGATCATGTTCGTCGGCCCGTCGCGCTGCGCCGGGGTGTAGACGTAGAGCCCGAGCCCGTGCTCGGCGTGCGCCCAGGCGCCGACGTGCTGCTCGACGACACGGGTCCAGCTCTTGGCCCAGGTGTCGAACGAGCCGGCGGCCGACGCGTTGGCGACGCTGGCCTGGACCTGGCGGACGATGCTCGACGCGTTGCGGAAGATCGTCTGCTCCCACTCCTCGTTCGGGTCGAGGAACCGGTGCCAGTTGCTCGACTGCAGCGACGTCCACTCCTTCGGGTAGCCCGAGGAGCCGTCGGCGAAGGCGTAGATCCAGCCCTGCAGCAGGTGGCGGTCGTTGTCGGGCTGGACGTCGACCGTGACGTCCTCGTACACCGACGCCTTGCGCTTGCGCGGCTCGAAGTAGCTGTACTTCCGGCTCGTCGAGGACGGGAACTCCTTGGCCCCGGCCTCCGCGTCCGTGAAGACCGGGCGAGGGACGTTGCGGCCCGCGGGGGCCTCGGTGGCCTCGGGCGTCGCTTCTGTCGTGCTCATAGGGAACTGCCTTCCGTCTCGGCGCTGGTGGTGAACTTGTCGAAGTAGATGTGGTCCTCCGCGAGGCCCTGCGCGAGCAGGAGCTCCATCGCGGCGTCGACCATCGGCGGCGGGCCGCAGAGGTAGGCGTCGACGTCGGCGAGGTCGCCCTCGAGGCGCTGCACGACGTCGGTGACGAATCCGGTCTCGCCGGTCCAGCCCGGCCCCGGGTCGGCGTCGGAGAGGACGGGGACGAACGCGAAGTCCGCGAGCTGCTGCTGCAGGCCCTCGAGCTCGTCGACCTGGAAGAGATCCGCGGTCCCGCGGGCCCCGTAGTAGAAGACCGACCGCCTGGTGCAGCCCGTCTCGCGCCGGGCCCGCAGGAGGGAGACGATCGGCGCCATACCGGCGCCGCCGCCGATGAAGAGAAGCCGGCGCTCGGGGCGGTCGCGCAGCGTGAAGCTGCCGAACGGGCCCTTGACCTTCAACGTGGTGCCGGCGTGGAGCGTGCCGTCCGCGAAGCCGCCGGCGAACTTCCCGCCGGGGTAGTGGCGGATCATGAACTCGAGGCGGTTCGGCGTCGACGGCACGCTGGCCATCGAGAAGCTGCGGACGTCGTCGGTGCCGGGCACGACGATGTCGACGTACTGGCCGGGCTTGTAGACGAACTCGTCGGCGGGGTCGAGGTCCAGCACGAGGCGCCAGATGTCGGACGTCAGCGGCTCCAGGGCGGCGACCGTCGCGACGACCTCCTTCGTCGGGATCCCGCTGCGCAGGACCTCCTCGTCGTAGTTGACGAGCTCGATGTCGACGTCGGAGACCGCGTGGGCCTTGCAGAGCAGGGTCCACCCCTCCTCCTCCTCGAAGTCCGGCAGCGCGAACGTCGAGTACTTGTCCATGTCGACCTCGCCCTCGAGGACGAACGACTTGCAGGCCGCGCACTGGCCCTCCTTGCACCCGTGCATGAGCATCAGGCCCTGGCGGAAGGCGCCGTCGAGGATCGTCTCGTCCTCGTCGACCTCGAACTCGATGTCGACCGGCTGGAGCCGGATCGTGTGCTTGTCGCCCATGGGGCTCCCCCGCCCCCTGCGGGGCGTGTCGTGCGGTGGTCGGGACGCGGCCGGTGAGGCGGCGGGCGTCCCGCGGGGCGCCGGCGATCGGGTGATCGCCGGCGCGCGGACTGCGGTGGGTCAGTCGGCCGCGATCGGCTCGCGGGCCGGCCGGCCGCCGGGGCCGCCGCGGCGGTACTTCTGCATCGCGGTCTCGCGGTCCTCGGGGCTGAGGCCGTTGAGCGCGACGTTCGGGCTGCCGACGGTGTAGCCGCGGAGGTCGTCCAGCGTCCACATCTTGTCCGGGTCCAGGTCCAGGTGCGGCTGCGGGATGGTGGTCTTCCCGTCGTCGCGGACGTAGCCCAGGTCCTGCACGACCTCGGCGAGGTCGACCCCGTCGTACATCGTCTCCCACTCGCGCTTGCCCGAGAGCTTGCCCATGGACGGCGTCGGCCGGCCGTGGTACTCGGGGCGGAACGCGACGGTGTCGGTCCAGTGGCAGCCCTCGGAGCAGTAGGTCCGGACCTGCCCGTCGACCTCGTCCATGATCGCGTCCTCGCGGATGAGGCACGGGACCATGCAGGACCAACAGCGGTGCGGGTACTCGTAGTCGGCACCGGCGTTGAAGGTGATCGGCGCGCCGCCGGCCGCCTTCTTCGACATCTCGGTGTAGCGCTCCCACCAGACGCCGTACTTGTCGTACCAGCCCGGGTACTTGTGCTCGAACCACTCGAAGTCGGTGTCGTCCATCCCGTCGATCCGCCAGAAGTTCAGCGGCCACCCGGTCGAGAAGAACTGCGCCGTCTCGTGGACGTAGCCCTTGTTCCAGATGCGGTTCCAGGACTCCTCGACGAGGTCGTGCGGGATCGTCAGGCCGTACTTCTCGAGCGGCAGCAGGTACGAGCGGTAGTAGTCGTCGTAGATCCACTTGCGCCACATCTCGGCGTAGGAGTCGCGCTCCTTGCGGCGGTCCTTCGTGCCGTACTCGATGAACGTGCCGATGGCGGCGTCCACCACGGCGTGGTTGTTCCACCAGGCGTAGCGGAGGTCGCGCTCGAGCAGCTCGCGGTTGCGCTCGTCGGCGAGCGCCATGAGGATGATCGAGTAGCCGTTGCTGATGTGCCGCGACTCGTCGGACTGCACCGAGTGGAAGACCGTCGGCAGCAGGTAGTCGCCGTTGGCGGCGGCCTCGCCGGGCATCGCCACGAAGAGCACGTTCGTGAACGCCGTCTCCGCCACGATCGTCAGGTACATGTTCGCCGCGGTGATCGCGTCGCCGGTGATGAAGCCCTCGCCGAACTGGCGGCCGATGGTGCCGGCGTAGCAGTTGGAGAACGCCTTCTCGGTGATGTCGAAGCCGGCGGGATCGATGTAGTGGTTCATGTACAGCCGCTTCAAGTTCATCTGAATCGTGCTGTGGCGGACCTCGTCGATCATCTGGATCGCGAGGCCGTTGTGGAGCTCGGGGTTGGGCACCGCGCCGATGGCCAGCGGCATGGCGCGGGCGGCCGAGATCTCCGGGAAGGGGATGATCGCCAGGAAGAGCTTCTGCCACTCCATCCAGCGCTCCTGGACCTGGCGGAACATGTTGCCGCGGATCGCGCCGTCCATCGCGCCGAACACGCGGTTGTCCTTCTCCTCCTCCATCGGGAAGTAGGAGCGCAGGACCTGCTTGAGCGGGTCCTTCTTCGGCGCCTTCTCGAACGTGTAGTCGGTGGCGTACTTCTCGACGGGGGTGACGAACGTCGGATCCCAGGAGAGCTCCTGGATCTTCTCGTGCGCCTTGGTGATGCTCGCGCGGCTCACTGGGTTGCTCCTCGTTGCGGTGCAGGAAGGGGCCGTCGGCCGCGCCCAGGGGGCGCCGGCTTCGGGTGCGGTGGATGAGGGTCCTCGTGTGCCTCGGCGATGCCCGCTCGTCCTTCGGGAACCGCCGGCGGATGGCCCGTCCCGGCGCCTCGCCGGGGTGGGTGTTTCCGATGAGATGAACGTACGCCGGGGGCGTCTCCAGGGTCAAGAAACGCTGGTCTTTCCCACCATGCTTGGAACGCGACCGGCGTTCGAGCGGGTCTCGGACGACGTCCGGGGACGCGCCGGGCGGGCCGGCAGCGCGAGCTTCGTCCCGGCGACCTCGCGAACGGCCCGCGAGAGCACGTCGAGCGACTCGTCGAACGCCCGCCGGGACATCGAGATGCCCGCGATCGCGCGCAGCCCGCCGCCGCGGTTGAAGACCGGCGCGGCGACGCAACAGAAGTCGGAGGCGAGCTCCTCGACGTCGGTGGCGTACCCGTCCCGGTGCGCCTGCGCGAGCTGGGCGCGCAGGACCGCCGGGTCGGTGATCGTCGCCGGCGCCACGACCTTCAGGCCGCGTTGCACGTAGCGGTCCACGGCGACGTCGCGCATCAGCGACAGGACGACCTTGCCCATCGCCGACGCGTGGGCGGCGTCGGAGATCCGGTCGCCCATCCCGGGCAGCCGCGGCAGGCCCTGGCGGCCTCGGACCTCGACGATCTCGATCGCGCCGCCGTCCAGCACCCCGACGTAGGAGCGCTTGTGGGTGCGCGCGAAGAGCTCGTCGGCCAGCGCGGCCAGCGAGAGCTCGCGGGCGGGAACCCCGTCCGCGGACCCGGATCCGGGCGGCGGCCGGAACTCCGCCCGGTAGAGGCCTCCGCGGTCGTCGTGCGCGGCGAAGCCCTCCTCGCAGAGCGCGCGCAGGAGGTAGTACGCGGTCGACAGGCTCTTGCCGATCACGGAGGCGACCTCCTCCGCCTTCACGCCGTCGGGTCGCTCCTGCAACAGCGCCAGCACCTGGAGCGCGCTCCGGGCCGTGGTGAGGGTGCCGCCATTGCGCTCCGTGATGGGTGCGCCGGCCTCCGGCGCGGGATGCGTGCGATCCATGGTTCCGTCCGTCCAGGGGTGGGGCACGACGCGTCGGCGAGGGAGCCGCCGCGGGCCCTGGGGGGAGCCCGGCCGCGTCGCGTGTGACCTCGGTCTATCCCGCGCCCTGTTGCACCCGCGCTACATCGCGGACCGTCGTCGCATGCGCGGGCCGCGGCGCGGGTATGTGTGTCGGTCGTCCGGTTCTCCCTTGTCGGCACGCGTGGACGGCGTTACGGTGGCCCCGAGGAGGCAGGACATGGCCAACCCCTGGCTGGCAGTGGACGAGAGGACCCCGCCGAAGTCGCGGGCACGACTCCTGCGCACGGCGTGGGAGGGCTTCGTCGAGTCCGACGGGCCGCCGTCGGATCCGCTCAGCGTGCGGGCGCCGATCGCCGCGTCGTGGGGTCGCTGCCAGGATGCCGGCGTCGCGCACCAGGGCGACGCCGTCGCCCCCGTCGTCGCGGACGAGGACGAGACCGCGGCGCGCTGGAGCTCCCACCCGCTGCAGGCCGTCCGCCCGCTGATCGAGGAGTGCCTCAGCCCGATCATGGACGGGTCGCACCTCGTCGTCGTCGCCGACGCCCGCGGCATGCTGCTCTGGGTCGACGGCCCCGTCACGGTCCGGCGGGCCGCCGAGGCGATGAACTTCGCGCCCGGGACGCTGTGGAGCGAGGCCGGGGCCGGCACCAACGCGGTCGGCACCGCGCTGGCCGCCGACCACGGCGTCCAGGTCTTCGCCGCCGAGCACTTCCACGAGCAGGTCCAGACCTGGACGTGCTCCGCCTGCCCGGTGCACGACCCCGACAGCGGCGCGCTGCTCGGCGTGATCGACCTGACCAGCCGGATGAGCACCGTCCACCCCCACGCGCTGTCGGTCGCCGTCGCGACGGCCCGCGCCGTCGAGATGCAGCTGCGCTCGTCGATGCAGGAGGACGACGCGCGGCTCGTCGAGCGCTACGGCGACCGCGTGTCCACCGGCCGCGGCGCCCGGGCCCTCGTCTCGCCCCACGGACGGATCATCACCGCCAACGCCGCGTGGAGACGCGACGCGTTGCGCGTCGAGCGGACGGACGAGGACGGCCGGTTCGCCGTCGCCGGGGCCTCCGCGACCGACGTGGAGAGCCTCCACCACGGCGGCGCGTTCGTCGTCGGTCCGTCGGCCGGGCCCGCGCCGCGGCGGCGCGGCGCGCCCGCCGGCCCCGGCCCGCTGCGGCTCGACCTCCTCAGCCCGACCGGGCCGAGCGCGGTCGCCGCCGGCGTCGAGGTCCCGCTGCGCCCGCGCCAGGCCGAGATCCTCGCGCTCCTCGCCGCCAGCCCCGACGGCCTGAACGTCGAGCGGCTCGGCGCCGGGCTCTACGGCGACGGCGCGAAGCCCGGGACCGTCCGCGTCGAGGTCTCCCGCCTGCGCAAGCTGCTCGGCCCGTGGCTGACGTCCGAGCCCTACCGGCTGACGGCCGCCTGCTCGTGCGACCTGCGGACCGTGCACGACCTGCTCGCCACCGGCGCGGTCCGCGAGGCCGCGGAGCGCTACGGCGAGGGCCTGCTGCCGCAGTCCGAGGCGCCGGGTGTCGTGCGCGTCCGCGAGGACCTGCTCGCGTGGGTGCGCGAGTCCGTCCTGCAGTCCGACGGCGTCGACGCGCTGTGGGCCTGGGTCGACGGGTCCGGGGGCGAGGGCGACCTGATCGCCTGGAGCCGCTTCCTCGGACGACTCTCCCCGCTGGACCGGCGCCGGCCCCTCGCCGTCGCGCGGGTCCGCCGCCTGCGGCAGCGGCTGGCCGCCCCGGCCTGACGGGGCGCCCGTCCATCGGGCGTCGCCGGCTCGTCCGGTCGCGCTGCTTCCGCGCAGGTCACCACACGACCACGTACACCGATCAGGCACGACTCACCGAACACGAACCCGACCGACACCACCAGACGCGACGTGACTGCGTCGCACGAGGGCCGGGTTCAGACTTCTGCCGGGCGGCCCACCGTGCGGCCTGACGTCCTCCTCGGGTCAGCGTCGGGCGGTGCATGCGGGGAGGGTCGTGGCGTTGAGGTGACGGGTACGGAGGTCGGGCTCTAGCCGGAAGCGGGTGGTGAGGTGACCGTCGGTACGGCGTGCGAATGCCGGCCATGTCGCGTTGTCGCCGTCCCAGGAGGCCGGGAAGTCGCTCGCCGCGCCGAGGGCGAAGAAGAGCCGTCGGGCGCGCGTTCCGCGGTCGTCCGTCAGCCATGTTGCGGAGCAGCTCGTGGTCGAGGAGCGCTCGTCATCGACGCCGACGAGGACGCGATGACGACTCGGGGCGGTAAGGACGTACGCGGCGCCACGTACCGGGTGGCGCAGCGCTCGAACGCGGCCGGGAGGCGTGACGTAGACCGGTCGCAGGGTGGCGCTCTTGCGGGTGCGCGTGGTTCGCACGCCGATGGAGCCGTCATCCATGAGATCCAGCCCGGTGATCTGGGCATGCGGTCCCGCGGCGGTAGCGATCCGGCGGGCGGAGACGGCGAACCGCCGGCTGCCGGTGCTGAGATCGAACACCTGAACCGTGCTGGCGCCGGAGCCGCGTCGGTAGCTCTCGTCGACCCACCGGTCGCCGCCGGAGGTCGTCAGCACGAACCGACCACGAACAACGGCGGTCGCCGCGCTGTGGCTCGGCAGGACCCCAGCACGGGTGCCGTCCAACGGATCGAGCAGGAACGTGCGCCCGTTGGGTGTCACGGCCCCGTAGAGGTAGGCGGTCGTGTCGTGGGTGGCCGCCATCTCGCCCTGGATCACGCCGGTCACCGCCCCCGTGGTGGCGTCGACGGTCTCGATGACCGCACCGGTGCAGGAGCGCTCCGGGGCGTTGTCGCACCAGCGCACCTGGAGAAAGGCCGTCGTTCCGCGAAACCGCGGGAGCTCGACGTACGGGTACGGAGCATGCTGGCCGTCGGTCGGCTGCGGCGGGAGTGGAATCCGCAGCAGACGACCGGGCCCGCCGTCGATCGGACGAGATCGCAGCAGGATGGGCTGACCGTCGCCGTCCGGGATCGTCGCATTCCAGACCCGGCCGTCGTGCACCACGCCGCCGAGATACGACGAACTGGTCCACGCCCCGGCCGGCGAGGTCGTCACGAGGCCGACGAGCAGCGCGGCCGCCGCAACGAGTGCGGACAGCAGACGACGACCAACGCTGAGGTTCCGCTGCGTCATAGGCAGTTCGGGAGGGCCCCGTCGGTCGAGACGCGCGGCTGATGCCAAGCGGAAACTCCAAGTCGCTACCGCCTTGCAGGCCACGCACCGATTCGTCGGGTGGTTCAGTGTGTTGTCAGGCATGGGGCGCCGCATTGCGGAGATCGAGGCGAGAATCGAGGCGCACACGGGCAGACGACGCTTCCGGCCATCGTCGGGCTCCATCAGCGCCTCGCTCTCGACCGCACAGTCCTCAGCGCGTGGTGCATCGGGGACGATCGGCCCGGTGGAGCGTCGTGCCGGACAGGCGGCGTACGACGATGTCGTAGCGGCCCTTGCCGCGGCGGCGCTCCCAGACCCCCGTCGTGCCATCCCAGTAGTACGGGGCGCCGGACACCTCGAGCTTCCCGGTGCCGCTGATCTCTGCGCCCCGCGAGCCGGACAAGGTACTCAGCCAGACCCCCGAGCACGGTCGAACGGTGCGGCCCTTGCGCCGTACCGTGCCGCCCTCCGACGCGACGATCGCTCGGCTGGCCGCCGCGATCGCCGAGACCCGGTAGGCCGCCCGGAACTTCCCGCCGATCCGGCGCGCGTGTCCGGAGCGGTCAACAAACGCCGCGTAGAGGCCGCGATGAAACAACGGCAGCTCGACCGGCTGCGCGGCCAGCGCGATCGACCCGTCCGGCTGCAGGGTCGAGAGGACCTCCATGTCCGAATCAGGTGCCCACCGCACACCGGTCTTGGCGTAGTACGACGCCACAGACACCCGATGATCGATGGCGCCTGATCTGGTATCGACTACGGCGAAGTCTGTCGTATCGCCCGACATCGGCCACGTCGTGTAGAAGGGGCCGGCCGCCGTGGGGGGCAGTCGCAGGCTCGCGCGGCTCGGGCCGGGAAGCGCCTGGCCCGTGAGGGGATCGGTCAACGTGCCAATTCGATCGGTCGCGGTCGGGTCGAACGGCGGCAACAGGTTCAGCAACGTCCCGCCGCCCTGTACGGGCACCACGCGATGCGTCCCATCGGGAGGGGTAGCGGCCAGCGGGGCTCCGGTCGCGGCATCGAACGTGAACATCCGTGGCCCGGTGCCCTCACAGGGCGTGCCGGGATCGAGGTCGGGGCTATCGGTCTCGTGCGGCGGTGCGCAGCGGAAGACCTCAACGTACAGTCGCCCTTTGCTCTCGGCGATCGCGTCCACCACCACGTCAGCGAGCACGCTCGGGTCACCATCGACGGGGAGCTTCTGCTGCCAACGGCGCTCTCCGCCGCCGGTGAGGCGGCGGGAGATGACCTCGAGGATTCCGCCGCCGGTCGCGACGGACTCCCGCTTGCCCTTGACCCGCGCGATCCAGACGCGGCCGTCGGAGACGGTCACCCGGCCCGCGACCTGCTGCGGCTCGTCGGCCACGTGCCATCCGGTGGGGGCCGGGATCTCGAACCCCCGGGCGCGCGGCGCTCCCGACGCGACCGACGGCACCAGCACCGTCAACAGGCCGGCTGCCATCGCGACCACGACCCGTCGCCGCCGCGGCTGGAGGAGCACTCGCACGCTACGCATCATGCACCGTTCACGGGCACGCGGTGTCGGGGAGGGCCGCCGGCACGCCATCCGGCCACGCCGACGGATCGCTGGCCGGATTCGCGAACAGGGATTCCGGATGGTTCAGCGCCGGGTCGTCACTCGGAAGCAGCGCAACGCGGCAGGTCTCGCGATGACAACCGCAGCTCGTTGAGATGGCGGTCCAGGCCCATCGTGTTGCCGCGGACCGCGCTTTCCGGGGTCGGGTAGGTCCACACGGCCGTGCGTCCGTCCCAGTCCACCGGAAGGCCGTGCCGTGCGCGGCCTTGCGTCGGCGACGAGAGGCGACGGCCGCTCTTCTTGCCCGTCGGGTCGGTGATCCACGTCGATCCGCAGCGAGCCGTCAGCGGGCGGGACGAGCTCGCGCTGTCGATGCTCATCGACGCCGAGGACGAAGCCGCCAGCACGCTCGACGCGGTGACCGTGACGACGACGATCCAGAGGGTTCGCCGGAGCATCACGGCTGGTTGCAAGTCGACTCGTTGACGTCGGGCGTGTTCGGGTCGTCCGGTCGCGGCTCAGGGATCCTGAGGCTGCTCGGGTTCGGGCTTCCGTCGTCGTTCGGGTTCAGCACGTGGGACGAGCCGTGCGCGACAGGTCCAGGCTTCCCGGACGGTCGATGACGCGTACCCGGTCCGCCGGTCGGCGCGCGGTCGTGAGGCGGATGACCAGCCGATCGTTCTCCCAGGACACGACATCGAGCGAGCCATCGAACCGCGTCCGTCGGTCATCGAGTCTGCGCCAACGCTTTCCGCTGGGGGTTCCCAGCCACAGTGCGCTGCAAGACCGCGCTCCTGCTCTTCCGCGCACCGACCGCGAGACGCTCACCAGGACACGATGGTGCGCCGCGGTCGTCGAGATGCCCTGGACATCGTGGATCCAGACGTTGGCGTGGCGGCTCCGTCCACGCGAGTCCACCCACGCCGGCCGGTAGGTGCCGGTCCTCGATGCAGGTGTGAGGAGCAGCGCGAGCGAGCCGTCGACCTGGAGCCGCGGATCCGTGGTCGTGCGGCGTGGGGCATCGGCACCACGAAGGGCCTGCGTTGCGGTGAGCCGGTAGCGCTGCCGACCGGTCTTCAGGTCGGTGACGGTGAGCGTCCCCGCGCCCTTGGACCATTCCCGTGCCGGGATACCCTTGGTGGTGGAGAAGTCCAGGAGCCGGTGGCCGGCTGCGAAGGCGCTGCGGCCCGGGACGTTCGATGCGAGTGCCTGCCCGGTGATCGGATTGACCAACGACGCCGCGCCGTCCGCGGTCTGACGGCGACCGAACACGGGCGTCGGGCCGAAGACCAGGCCGGAGCTGGTGGAGTCGTACTCTGCGGTGCTGCGCGGCGCCCCGGAGGTGGCGTCGAAGACAAGCAACTGGGCCGTGGGCAAGCGACGCGGTACCGCACCGGATCCCGGGTCGAGGGGCTCTGACCACTGCCCGCTGATCGCTGCACCGCCGTCGCTGACGACGACCTGCGACGCCACGAAACGCGGGTACGCAGCGTCAGCGGGCGCGGTGACCGCCAGCCCGGTCCGGCGCGTCGGACCTCCGCGAAGCGGACGAGATCGCAGCTCGTACCGCATCCCGACCTCCGTGGTGCCGCCGGGCCGACGAACCACAGAGCTCGTCAACCACCACACGCGACCACGGTCGACGAACACGCCCCCGCCGGACTCCGGCAGCGTCAACGCGCTCCCCTGCAGGCCGACAGACCACGAGTTCGCGACCGCGTCCGGAGCGCCCACCAGGGCCGCCCAAGACAGCGCCACGACCACGACAGCCGATCGCGACCGCGTCATCGTGCCCATGTGCTCAGCCTCCACATTGCAAGGTGTTCGGGTCCTCGCCTGCAAGCGGACGGCGTCGTCGGCGCGGGCAACGTCACCGGCGCTTCGCTTGCCACAGATGCCCGTTGCGGACCGCCGCGATCGAGCCCACGCGACGAAGCGGCCGGCCGACCCGCCGGACCCGCCCAGACGAGTCGACGACCACGGCCCGCAACGGCCGAGCGCCGCGTGCGTTGACCGTGGTGCTCAGGGAGCCGTCGGGGTTCAAGCCGACTCTGACGCTTGAGCTCCCCACCGGCGGCGTCGGCGATCGTCCGGGCCGTAACCCGGTAGCGCGTCTTTCCGGTCCTCAGATCCCTGACCGTCGCGGTCCCAGTGCCCCGGATCTGCGTATCGTCGTGCCGGTCAGTCGGTGCGAGGGACAACGCGAACCGTCCGGCGACCTCTCGGACGTCAGCAGCATCGACCGGCAGCGCCGCGAACATGGCAGGATCCAGCGACGGTCCGGACGCCACCGCACTGGAGGTCTCCAGCGCCAGGACGGCCGGGTCGCCGTCGATGAAGCGCCGCCCGAACCCACCACCTTCCGACACCCGGATCGGCTGATCGAGAACGGGCTTGCCGGTCTCCGTCGAGAACGCCGCGTAGAACGTCTGGTCCGCCCCGGGCCCGTCGGTGCCTGGGCCGGGCCCCCAGCCGCCGATCACGTAGACGCGGCCGTCTCGAACCTTGAACTGCTGAACGCTGGGCTGCGGAAACTCGGTCGTCCTCCCGACGGCATCGACCGCGGGAGCGGGATGCGTTAGCGCGACCGTGTCGAGTCGCAGCTTTCGGGTCGTCCCGCTGCCCAGCGACCGCGAGCGCAACATCACCGGATACGTCGGCGAGCGGTATCGCCCGCCGTAGCTCAGCCACCACACGTGCCCGTCAGCGACCACCGTGTGCGGCGAATCGGAACCAGAGGTGTTCGACGCGAACGCCGGAAACGGCGTATCGATCGACGCGCGCCACGACGCCGCCGATGCGCCGCCGACCCCGATAGCGAGCGCCCCGACCATCACACCGGTCGCCACACCCCACATCCGGTGCATGCTCATGGTCACTTGTAGTCCGTGCTGGTCTTCTTGGTGCAGGTCTCACCATTGGGCGCGGTCTTCGGAGACGCGCCACCGTACTGCCAGATCGCCCAGCCCAGGACGCGCGTCTGGGGCCATTGCAGCCCGCCGTACCGGGCGTACCCGGCCTCGGGACCGGGGGTGGTTGTAGCCCGTCGAACCGGTGGCCGGGCCCCGGCCATAGCTCCGTCGACCAGGTTGCCACTGTCGACTGGCGCGCTGCGCCGCTTCACACGTTCGTTGGACGAGAGCCTCACGGGCATCGCGGGGCATGCCGTGAGGACAGTCGTTCGCGATCCAAGCGGGTGCGCACGAGCACGTCACGCGACCGCACTGCGCGGTTGTCAGGCTCGGTTAGCGAGCCGCCGTCCCACGTCGCGGTGCGGCCGTTGAAGAGCTCCGGCAGGGTCGGCGGAGGACGCAGCCGCCCGGCGGCCTCGCGATCCAAGCGATGCCCGCGCTTGCCTGTCGCGTCGGTGACCCATACCCCGCGGCACCGGCGCGCGTCGAGGCGGACCACCGTTCGGCGGGACGTGGGCAGCGTCGCGACGACCTTCGCCCGGTCTACGGGTCGCGACGCGTAGCGGACCCGCCCACGCGGATCCACGTACACGGCGCGCGCCCGACCAGCGCGCGCCAGCGTTCCCCACACGCCCAACGATCCGTCTGGCCGCAGCGTCAGCTGCTCGACGACGTCGCGGTCGCGGCTGCGCCCGACCGTCAGCGCCCCGGCGATCCGGCCCACCGACACCCGGTAGCGCACCCGCCCCGAGGACAGCTCGCGCACCTCGATGACGTCGCGAACCCCCGAGAAGTCGCCACTGCGCGCGAGCCCGGGACCCTCTGCGACGTAGCGTCCCGCGGCTTGTACCTGCGCTGCGGGCGGGACCCAGGGCAGCACCCGTCCCGACACCGCGTCCTCCAACCGCGTCACCGTCCGGCGATCGCCAACGATCGGCCCAGGCACAGCCCGCACCGGTCGCGGCCCCTGCACTCGTCCGGTGGGCGCTGCTCCGCTCTCAACCGTGTGACCGGTCCGCGTATCGAGCACCAGCTGCCCGTCAGGGGCGCACGGAGAGCCGCTGTCGCGAAATGCGCACCGCGTCGTCCGCAGGAAGAGCCTGCCGTCGCCGACTATCGGGCCATCGGTCGTGACGTAGCTCCAGGACGCGGTGTCTGTGCCCTCGGGAGTCGGAGGTGCTGGCGGAGCGACTCGCCACACGCGGCCACGACCTCCCGCGAGAGATCGCGAGCGCACTTCCGCAGTCGCCCCGACACTCGAGCGCCAGACCACCCGCGTAGTCCACACTCGTCCCTCAGCGAGCGCCACCCTGGGCCCGTAGGAATCAGGCCCGACGGCGTCGTTCAGGACGAACCCAGACCGTGCCTGCACCGGGGACGCGACTCCCATGGCAGCCCCGGCCGCCAACCCGGCAACAACCACGCTGCGGCAGCCCCTGATGTTCACCGGTCAGCCTCCCAGTTTCGGGCACGCCCGCTGGCCTGCCATCGGCGTCGCAGCAGCGGTGTAGGCCTTCGCGTTTCGGTGTGCCTTGTCGGTGATCCACTTGCGGATCTCGCATCCAAGCAACCGAGACTGTGGATGATTGAGGCTCAGCGAACCCGCCTGGCGTCCGTAGCCTCGCGAACCGCGTACCGCGAGCACCGGTCCGGGATAGGCCCACTCCGCGTTCTCGACTCCCGGACTCATCGTGCGGGGGACCGACCCGAGGAATCCGGTGTCCTGGTCCGACCCTCGGCTTGCCAGCGGCGGCGCTCCGCGCATGGCTGGGGGCCGCTCGATCACGTTCCAAAAGTTGACCATGCGGACCTTGCCGTCTGTGATGAGGCTTTGCAGGGTGCCGCGCTTCTTCGATCCCGCGCTCGGGGCATCGCGGATCCAGCGCACTCGCTCGATCTCGGCATGCGAGTCAGTTCCGACACCCTTGGCGCTGTTCGGATTGTAGTTGTAGTATCCAAACTCCGTGGCCCAGATCGGCGGACGGCTTCCTGCAGTCCCGGCGGCCGTCGAGCGCGACGAGAGGATCTTCAGGTCCTTCGCGTAGCGGTCGAGGCGTCGGCGCAACGACATGTTGCCGTTGGTTCGGACCTTTCCGGTCACCCCGTTCACACCGTAGGGGTCGTCAGGCGACGCTTCCCACGGCGCCTTCTTGGGCTGGTACGGGTGCACCGCGAACGCGTCCGTGATCGGGACGGCACCGGGGTTGCCCTCCGCGGTCCAGCGAGCCTTCGCGCGATTCAGGGCCTGGCGTACCCAGTTGTGTGGGGTTGTCTTCCCGGAGCCGCCGTTGAACGAGTTGGTCTTCGGCGTGACTTCGCCGAACGCGACCTTGATCTGCGGGCTTGCCGCCTTCGCTCCCGCGTACCCGGCCGCGTAGAGTTCGCCGTAGCGCTCTGCGCTGTTGCGTCCTAGGCCGTCAACCGCCACGGTCTCGTCTGATGTGCGCATGAACGACGGGCTACTGTTCGAGAGACTCGGATGGATTCGCAGCGCACCGCCGGGCTCTTCGTCCGTGATAGCGAGGTACCGCGACGGCTTCCCCTTTAGCGTGGCGTTGGGCTCGTTCCACAGTCCCACCGAGGTCACAGCCGCGCCTGCGCCGTCCGGCAGTGTCTTGAAGTGCGAAACAGCCTCCTGCACGAAATGTCGGTAGTCCTGCGGCCGCGGGTTCCATCCCGTCGGGCGGTAGTGCTCGGCGCTCTGCGCGAACTGGCCACCGCCGGCTCCGCTGCCGACGCATCCGCGGGGTGCATAGGTCCCGAGAGTCTGCAGCGCGGCGCTGTCGCATTCGGTGTAGGACGACCAAGTGGCGCCCGACAGCGTGACGTGTACCGTCATGTCTCGCTGGTGCGCGAGTTTGATCAGGTCGTCGTAGGGGCCCCACAGCCAACGCTGCTCGACCCGCTTGGCCGCAGCGCCGGAAGGCGCGCCGGCCGGGTTCAGCTGCGTGTCGTCGAATGCGATCCCGGCGGGCACGGTCGGGTAAGGCTTGGGGGTCGTTCCGTCCGGATAGGTGGACAGCGTGATGCGGTCAGTTGGCGTCTGAGTCGGAGGGTCGCCCTCGACGACGGGCGTCGTCATCGCGTCCGGGTGCAGCCGGTCGACCTGGCCCCACCACACGAAGATCCGCAGTTTGGTGACTCCCAAATGCTTCAGCTGGTCGAGCACGTCGCTGACCGGTGTGGCGCCGATGTCGCGCTTCCACAGCAGGTTGCGATCGTCTTGAGCACTGATCTCCGCCGGCGTGAGGGTCACGCCATCGTTGGCGGCTGCCGCCGTCGCGCGGGCTGACGGTGCACTGTCCGTATCATCCTCGTCCTCGGGGAGGTCGTCGGGGAATGGCAGGTCCTGCTCGAGTCCCGGTGCACGCGACGCGGTCGAGCGCACTTCCAGCGTCGTGCCGTTCAACCGTGTTCCGACGACGTCGCTGCGCCCGTCGGCATCGAGGTCGTGCGATGTGATCGCGAACGGCTGGGCGATCGTGCCCAACTCGATGTCGCCGGGGGCGAAACCACCCTCGATGCTGCTGGCCCGAGCGAACACCCGGTCGGGCTCGCCGCTCTGCGCGACGCGGAAGACGATGTCCTCGAGGCGATCGCGGTTGACGTCTCCGAAGGTCAGCTGCGCGTCCTGCGGCCCGGTGCCCCACGTCTGCGACGCGTCGAAGCCGATCTCGTCCTCGAGCGCCGGTCGGAACCGGACGACGCCGTCGGAGGGTTCGTAGGTCAACAGGTCTCCGGCGCCATCGCCGTCGAGATCCGCGACGTCGACGTCGCGCGTTCCCGGGATCGTCAGGAGATCCCGAGCGGGCAGGAAGCCGAGGTCCGTGCCCTCCGCAACCCACAGCACTCGGGTGGAGGCGTCGACGCCCCACAGGTCGGTGAAACCGTCACCGTCGATGTCGGCCATCTGCAGCGAACGGGATGCAGGCCAGTTCGACTCGGTGGAACTGGCCGTGACGTCCGGAGGTGCAACAAACGCCGTCCCGTTGGAGTCCACGCGCAGCAGCGTTCCGGATGATGTCTGGCCGACCAGATCGGCACGCCCGTCACCGTTGTAGTCGCCGACTGCAGTCCGCTGCACCGCGTCGCCGAGCGTTCCCCACCCTGCTGCGGGTCCGAAGGTGCCGTCACCGGTTCCCAGGCGCACGGTCGCTGCGCCGGAAGACGTGTCGACGAGCACGACGTCCGCGGCGCCGTCGCCGTTGAAGTCACCAAAGCGATACGCGCGGGCGCCGGCGTCGATGTCCTGATCCGTGAGCGGCTGGCCGCAGCATGGTGCGTGGACGGTGAACTGGGCGTCCTTCTCGTGACCGAGACGGTCGGTCGTGACGACCCGGACCACGTAGTCGCCGGCGGTGAAGGTCCCGGCGGGCGGGGTCCAGCTCGTGTTCAGCGGCTGGCTGTCGCCGGCGACGGTCTGGTCGACGCTATGCACGAGATCGTCGTCCACATAGACCTCAACACGTTGGACGCCGGATCGTTGCTCTGCCGGTGCCCCGGAGGGGTTGCCGTCGGCGGTGTTGATCGTCAGCGCCCGGGGTTCGGTCGGGCCGATCTCGGTGTCGCGCTGGGTGAAGAGATCCCCCGCGAGCGTGAGGTCCGGCGCGCTGCTGTCGAGCTGGATCTGGACGTTCTGGGCCTTGTAGCGGCCCCCGGCGTCCAGCGCGACGATGTTGCCGGTGCGGATCCCTTCGCCGAGGTCGGGGATCGGGAGGTCCTGGTTGTCGACGTTCCAGGTGCAGACCTTGTTCGCGGTCAGTGGGCAGTCCTCGTTGACCTGGGAGAGGACGTTGCCGAAGTCGTCGCGCAGCCCGATTCGCTGGACGCCGACGCCGTGGTCGACGGAGCTGACCTTGACGCTGGGCAGCGCGTCGACCCAGCCGGTCGGCAGGCCGGTGACCGTGAGGGTCGGGTCGACCGCGTCGACGGCGTAGGCGCGGTACCAGCCCATCGCCAGTGACGTCGACGGGCGGTCCGGCCACCAGCCGCCGGCGTCGCCGACCTGGTCGACGAGGCCGACACCGATGATGTTGTCGGTCTTGGACGCGATCGACCCGGAGTCCGGATTGTCGGGGTTGGTGAGGTAGATCCGGCCCGACGCGCCGTTGGTGCCGTTGCCCAGATCGTTGACGTACCCGGGGTTCTCCGCACCCCACGTGTTCGTGCCGGTCTGCTCCTGCCAGTGCGAGCTCGTGTCGGCGTTGCCGTCGCGGTCGAGGAACCCGATCCGCGGCCGCAGGTAGTTGGAGGCGTGGTACCAGACCGTCGGCACGTACCCGAAGACCAGCGAGCCGGCGTCGAAGCGGTACCAGATCGCGTGCTCGCTGGACAGCTTGCGGCCCGTCCCGGCCTCGATCGTGCCCGGCGCGTCCGGGTCACCCGGGGCGAAGCGGCCCCACGCGCCGGCCTCGCCGAAGACGCCGGGCTGGATCTGCTGGTAGTTCGTGCTCGCCGGGGTGAAGATCCCCAGGCCGCCTTGCGAGGTCGGCAGGTTCTCCGCGCTCTGGAAGTACTGAAACGGCTGCGCCGCGTTGCCCCTGGGGGTGCTGAGGTTGAACCAGCCGTCGTAGTTCGTCGACCCCGTCCGCCAGTTCACATCGTAAAACAGGTCCGGATCCAGGTTGATTGGCCAAGCCGTCTCGTCCGGATCCGGGTCGACGGTGTAGGTGATCGTCGACGCCGCTTCGTCGACCTTCGTGGTCATCGGGACCGACTGGCCGTCCGCGTCCCTGGCGGTCGCGATCGAGACCGCACCCACCGTCCGGTCCTGGTCGTCCACGATCTTCGCCGACCCGCCCGCGTCCTTGACGAGCTTCTCGCCCTTCTGCAGATCCAGGGGCATCGAGATCGACCGGTCAGCAAGCGGACTTCTGAGGCTGGCCGCAATGGAGGCCCCGATCGGCAACGCCCTGACGAGCAGATCTCGATCCCGCGACTCGTCCGGGTAGACCACGTTCTCACCCGACGCGACACCCTCGGCCCCTGATCCCTTGGGCGCCAGGCGCACCGCCAGGTTGCCGATCAGCAGCGACCCGCCCGCAGTCTTGGGGGCAGAGACCGGAACGAGCGGCCGCTTGACCTGGAAACGGCCGGCGTTCTCGTCGAACGCGAGGTCGGCGACCTTCCACTTCGGGTCGTTGGGGTCGTCGCCCGTGTTCTGGGCCAGCGGCAGGCTCGAGAGCATCACGCCCTCCGCCCTGCCGTCCTTGCCGCGGACCCGGATCGCGTTCTGGCCGATCACCTCGTCGATCTCGCTCGCCTTCGGCACCACAGCACCTGTCGACACCAGCGCCGGCGACCGCGTCCCGATCTGCTTCCGCACCGCGGCGGCGGTCGTACGGCCCCGGTACGCGGTTCGGGAGCGTTCGAACCGCTCGAGCTCCTCCTTCGAGCGCTTCGGCGGCGTCGACCGCCGCGGCGGGTTCGGCGTCCCGGTCTCCCGGAACGCCCGGTTCATGTTCTCCCCGAGCTGCACGGAGAGCCGCGGCGGTTGCGGCCCGGACGAGGACGGCCGCGGAGCGGCCGCGGACGCGACGCCCGCGACGGACACGCCACCGAAGACGGCAGCGACGACAAGGGGTGAAGGACGCACAGGGCGCCTCCTGGGAACGGGGGACGGGGGGGGATCTGCGCCCATCACTCCTCGGGTAAACGAGAAGTAAGCGGCGACGAAGTCACCCTACGCAGAGCCGCGTGCGTCATGCAAGTGGATGCGCGCCACGTAGCCGGACGTACGGCACGAACACGACGATCCGCCGCTGTGCCGCGACGACCGTCCGTCGCGACGCGGAGGACCCCGGGCCCGCGGCGGCGCGACGGGAGAGAACCCGTGTTCTTTGACCGGGCCCGCGGCCGCTGGGAGGCTCGCGCGCATGTCGACCACGCACGAGCACGCCGCCCCCGCCCACGCCGGCGAGCCGCCCACGCTGGAGTCGAGCCTGCGGTCGTTCGCCCAGGGGCTGCCGGCGGCGGACCGGCCCGACGCGCTGCACCAGCTCTTCTACGGCTTCTACTCGCGGGTGGCGATCGTCGACCGCTCCGTGAACGAGCTCGCGCGCTGGGCGAAGGAGGACGTCGCCGGGATCGACGACCTGCCGCCGACGCTGGCCGAGGCGCTGCGCGACAACGCGCTGCACGTCGGCCGCGAGCTGTTCGCCACGCGCATCCAGACGATGACCGCGATGGGCTTCGTCTCGCGGCAGCTGTCGGAGCTGCGCGCGTCGATCCCGGCCGACCAGGAGTACACGCTCGATCGCGCCGTCGCCTTCGACCAGCAGACCGCCGAGCTGCGCACCTACCCGCTGGACGCGCCGGGCGGCCACCCGGACCTGCCGTACGACCCGTTCGCCTACGACCCCAGCGCGACGTAGGCGGCGCTCGCGGGCCGCGCCGCGGTGGCGGGCCACGCCACGCCGCGCGGTCGGGCGGGCCATGCCGCGCGGTGCGACGGGGCCCGACCGTCGGCGCGGGCCGAGGTCAGCCCGCGATCGAGGGGTGCGGCCCGTCCTGCGGGGTCGGGAACGTCGCGCCGTCGATCAGCTCGATCCGGTACCCGTCCGGGTCGGTGACGAAGGCGATCAGCGGCAGGTCCTCGCGGCCGCCCGGGTGGAACGCCGGCTTCTCCGGGTGGTGCCCGTGCTCGGCGAGCCCGGCGAGGGCCGCGTGGATGTCCGGAACCGTCAGGGCGATGTGGTTGTAGCCGTCGCCGAGGTCGTAGGGCTCGGTCCGCCCGACGTTGACCGTCAGCTCCAGCGTGTCCTCGCCGCCCGGCAGGCCGAGGTACACGTTGTAGGCGCTGTCGAAGTTCAGCCGGCCGCGCTCCTGAAAGCCCAGGAGCCCGTAGAAGCGGAGCGCGGCGTCGGGATCCAGGACGCGGACGCAGGTGTGCACGAACGAGGTGGCGGTCATGGCGGAAGCATCCTAGCTTGTCTGACCAGCAGACAAGTGGTCTATGCTGCGCGACATGTCGTTCCAGGAGGTCGTGCGCCGACCGGTCTACGAGCAGGTGGCCGGCCAGCTGCGCGCCGCGATCCTCGACGGCGACTTGGGCGCCGGGCACGTGCTGCCGTCGGAGCGCGAGCTCTGCGCCCGCTTCGGCGTCGGCCGCACCACCGTGCGCGAGGCGCTGCGCGCGCTGCAGGCGCAGGGCCTGGTCGTCGCGGCCGGCCCGACCGCCCCGCTGCGCGTCACCGCGGCGGACGTCCTCTCCGCCGGCCCCGTCGGGGACGCCTTCACCGCGCTGCTGAAGCTCGGCCAGGTGCCGCTCGGCGACCTGATCGAGCTGCGGCGGGCGCTGGAGGGCGCCGCGTGCGCCGCCGCGGCCGTCCGGAGCCCGCCCCCGGACCTGTCGGCGGCGCGCACGGCGCTGCGGGCGATGGACGAGGCGGGCGACGACGTCGACCGCTTCGAGGTCGCCGACGTCGCGTTCCACCTGGCGCTCGCGGACGCGTCGGGCAACGGCGCGCTGCGGCTCGTGATGCTCGCCGTCCGTGCATCGGTGTCCGAGCACCTGCGCGTCGCGCTGCACCGGCTGCCGGACCCGGACGACGAGCTGGCGCGCCTGCGCCGCGAGCACGCGGCGATCCTCGACGCGGTCGACGACGGGCGGGCCGAGGACGCGGAGCGGCTCGTCCGGGACCACGTCCGCGACCTCTACCTGCGGACCGCGCGATGAGCTCCTCCGTGTCGCCTCCGACCGCCCTGCTCGACGATCTGGCCGCGGCCGGTGACGTCGTCGTCGACGCCGACGTGCTGGAGGCGTACCGCCGCGACCAGGCCGCGCCGGGGCTGCTGCCCGCGGGCGTGCCCGCCGCGCTCGTCCGGCCGACCAGCACCGGGCAGGTGCAGGCCGCCGTGCGTGCGGCGGCGCGGCACGGCGTCCCGGTCGTGCCCCGCGGCGCCGGCTCGGGGCTCAGCGGCGGGGCCAACGCGATCGACGGCTGCGTCGTGGTCTCGCTGGAGCGCATGACCGAGATCGTCGAGCTCGACGCCGAGGGACTGACCGCCACGGTCCAGCCGGGCGTCGTCAACGCCGTCCTCGGCGACGCGGCGCGCGCGGCCGGGCTGTTCTACGCGCCCGATCCCGCCAGCCGCGAGTTCTCCACCATCGGCGGCAACATCGCGACGAACGCCGGCGGGCTCTGTTGCGTCAAGTACGGCGTGACGCGCGACGCCCTCCTGACCTGCGAGGTCGTGCTCGCGGACGGCCGGACCGTGCGCGTCGGTCACCGGACCCGCAAGGGCGTGGCGGGCTACGACCTCGCCGGGCTGGTCTGCGGGTCCGAGGGCACGCTCGGGATCGTCACCGAGGCGACCCTGCGGCTGCTGCCCGCGCCGCCGCCGAGCAGCACTCTCGCGGCGACGTTCCCGTCCGTCGAGGCCGCCGGCGACGCGGTCGTCGCGATCGTCCGGCGCGCCCGCCCGTCGATGCTCGAGCTGCTGGACCGCACGACCCTCGCGGCCGTCCAGGCGCTCGAGCCGCTGGGCTACGAGGAGGACGTCGAGGCCGTCCTCTTCGCGCGCTCCGACGCGGGCCACGAGGCCGGGGCGCGCGAGATCGCGCTGATCCAGGAGCTCTGCGACGCCGCCGGCGCGACGCTGTCGGTCGTCACCGACGACCCGGACGAGGGCCGGATGGTGACGGTCGCCCGCCAGCTCGCCTACCCCGCGCTGGAGCGCCGGGGCGCGACGCTCCTGGACGACGTCGCCGTGCCGGTCCCCCGGATCCCGCGCCTCCTGACCGGCGTGCAGGAGATCGCGCGCGAGCACGGCGTCCTGATCGGCACGTTCGGGCACGCCGGCGACGGCAACATGCACCCGACCGTCGTCTACGACCAGCGCGACACCGACCAGGTCCGCCGTGCCCGGGCGGCGTTCGACGCGATCGTCGCGCTCGCGCTGGAGCTCGGCGGCACCGTGTCGGGCGAGCACGGGATCGGCCTCTTGAAGGTCGACCACCTCGACGCGGAGCTCGGCGACGCCCGCGCCCTGGGCCGCGCGATCAAGGACGCGTGGGACCCCGCCGGGACGATGAACCCCGGCAAGGCGATCTGACCGGCGTCGCCGGGCACGCTCCTCGGCCCGCTCGTCGTCGTCCGCGCGGCCGAAGAGGCGCCGGCCCCCGGGGACCATCCACCGACTGGGGGACCGCGTGGGGGGCGCGCAGGTCGCCCTCCCGGGGGGCCCGCCCGGCCCCGGGCGGCCCCCGCGGAAGGCCGCGACTCAGCCCAGGTCGAGGTCCACGTCGACCGTCGTGGTGACCGGCGCCGGGGCCACGCCGGGGCCGGCGGCCGTCGCCGGCGGGGTCGGCGCCTGGTAGGTGACGTCGATGCCGAGGGTGACCTGCCGGACCTTCTGCGCCGTGCGGCGGCGCAGGTAGGCGCGACCCTCGGGCGTCAGCTTGATCCGCAGGCCGACGGACTTGCTCGTCGTGCCCGTGACGACGCGGTCGGCCGTGAAGACGAGCGTCGGCACGGTGGTCGACGCCGTGACCCGCACCGCGTACGTGCCGGGCGCCGTCGACCCGATGCGGACGAGGCGGTTGCCGGCGTGCAGGAAGCGCTGGCCGCCGACGGCGTCGAGGAACGGCTGGACGTCCGCGGCCACTGATCGCGTCACGTCCGTGCCCGACGGGAGCGGGATCTTGACGCAGCTCGTCTTCGTCGTCACGTAGCCGGGAGCGCAGTCGGCGGACGCGGCTGGAGCCTGGGTCAGCACGACGGCACCGACGGTGAGGGCGAGGGCCGCGAGGGCGGCCGGGGTCTTGGGCACGGGGACTCCGTTGTGGATCGAACGCGGCGGACGGTGCCCGCCGATCGTGCGCGGCACGATTACGTGAAGCCTGACATGAAATTCCCTGTTTTAAACAAGATGGCGCGTAAACGCTCGTATGTCGTATATTCGCTGAGCCGGATTTCCCATTCCGGTTCACGTTTTCCGTGTCTCAGAGTTCGCGTTTTCGCACCCTGGTTTTTGTATTTGGGCAATTCCCATTCGATTTCCCTACTATGCATCCGCCGTCGGCTCGCACCGACCCGAATCGAAAAGGATGCACCCCACAATGAAGCCTCGTACACTGGCCGCGCTGGCCGTCACCGCCACGCTCGCCGTCGTCCCCTCCCAGGCCTCGGCCGCCAAGGCCAAGAAGGTCACGCTGATCGGCTCAGGCTCCGTCGCCGCCCAGCCGTACTTCCTCTCCCTGTTCAAGGCCTACCGCACCGAGCACCCCAACGTGCGCTTCGTGTACACAGCAAATGGTGGGAACGTCGGGGTCAAGGACGTGCAGCAGGGCAAGAGCCAGTTCGCCGGCCAGGCCCGCACGCCGCTCCCCAGCGACGCCGGCACGACGTACGTCAAGGGCTTCCTCGACGGCATGGTCGTCGCGACCAACCCCGCCAACAAGCTGACGTCCATCGGGCTCCCGCAGCTGAAGGACATCTACTCCGGCGTGGCGACCAACTGGTCCTCCGTCGCGGGCTCGGGCCTGACCAGCACGATCTCGGCCTTCGGCCGCGACAGCAACGGCGGTCAGTACCAGTTCTTCAACACCGCGGTGCTCGGCGGCGCGGCCCCGGCCTCGCGCGTCACGCCGTTCCTCTCCGACGGCCTCGTCGCCAACGCGGTCGCCAAGGACCAGGCCGCCATCGGCTACCACGGCCTGGCCTGGGTCACGAAGAAGGAGCGCGTGCTGAAGATCAACGGCATCGCCCCGTCCGCGAAGACGATCGGCAACCAGACCTACCCGCTGACGCGCTTCATCTTCTTCGTCCTCCCGACGACGAACCCGAACAAGAACGTCCAGAAGTTCGTGGACTGGGTCCGCACGAGCGCGGCCGCCGGCAAGGTCCTGACGAAGTCGGGCGCCGTCCCCGCCTTCAACAAGAAGAAGTAGTGGTCTCCGTCGCCCCTCATCACGAGGAGCGACCACCCCGCTGGTCGGACCGGCGCGTCGGCATCCTGCTCGGCGCCCTGGTCTGCGGGGTGCTCGTCGTGATCGCCGGCATGCTCGTGGTGGTCCTCCACCGCGCGTGGCCGTCCTTCCAGCACAACGGGCTGGCGTGGTTCGGCCCCGGCGGCGACGTCGACGAGCAGATCCGGCAGATCTCCCTGTCCGGCCAGTCCGGCACGAAGGACAGCGACTTCACGTGGACCTTCCACGCCTGGCCGCTGATCTGGAGCACGATCCTCATCACCGGGGGCGCGGTCGTCATCGCGTTCGTCACGTCGCTGTTCGTCGCGGTGTTCGCGGTCGAGTTCGCGCCGCCGCGGATGCGGGCCGTGCTGGACCCGCTGATCCGGCTGCTCGCGAGCGTCCCGTCCGTCGTCTACGGGCTGATCGGCGTCCTCGTGATCACGCCGTTCATCGGCAACCACCTCATCTCGGAGGGGCAGAAGGCGTCCGTCGCGTTCCAGATCCCGCTGACCGGGTTCAGCCTCCTGGCGGCCGTCCTGATCCTCACCGTGATGATCGCGCCGCTGATGATCGCGATCTTCTCCGAGGGCCTGCGCTCGGTGCCCCAGACCTGGCTCGAGGGCTCGCTCGCCCTCGGCGTCAACCGCTGGCGGACGTTCTGGAAGATCGCCGTGCGCACCGCGCGCCCCGCCCTGGTGGCCGGGACCGTCCTGGCGACGGCCCGCGCCCTCGGCGAGGCCGTGATGCTCGCGATGGTCTCCGGGTCCGTCGGCTTCGCGCCCAACCCGCTCGACGGGCTGCTCTTCTTCGTCGAGCCGTCGCGACCCCTGGCGGCGACGATCATCTCCAACTCCGAGGACCTCTCGAACCCGCCGATGTCGTCGACGCTGTTCGCGATCGCCTCGGTGCTGCTCGTGTCCGCGGCGCTCCTGTCGCTCGCCGGGCACCTCGCCAAGCAGCCGATGAAGAAGTACGGGGTGCGCTCGTGAGCACCGTCGCACCGCCGGTCCCGCCGTCCGCCGGCGACGCGCCCGGGCCGGGCGAGCCCCCGCGCGCCGCCCACCGCGACGCGCGGGAGTCCAGCTCGACCTGGCGCCTGACCGACCGGATCGGCCTGGCGATCTGCTGGGCGCTCGGCCTGGCGTTCTGCGCCGTGACCGTCGCGATCGTCGGCTTCATGCTCGTCCAGGGCGCGCGCTACGTCCGGCCGGAGCTGCTGTTCTCCCGCCCGACCGCGGGCTTCACCCAGGCCGACACCGGCGGCTTCCTCGACCCGCTGATCGGCACGTTCCTCGTGTCCGGGATCGCCATCGCGATCGCGCTGCCCGTCGGAATCGCCGTCGCCGTGTGGCTCAGCGAGTACGGCCGGCCCTACCCGCTGGCGCGCTCCGTCGAGTCCGGCGTCGAGATGATCGCGGGCACCCCGAGCATCGTGCTGGCGCTCTTCGGGACGCTGCTGTTCTCGCACCCCGCGCTCGGGTTCCTCAGCCGCACGACCGACGACGGCGTCGTCTTCGGCCGGTCGTTCTTCGCCGCCGGCGCGATGCTCTCGCTCGTCGCGCTGCCGCTGATCGTCGGCGCCACCCGCGAGGGCCTGCAGGCGATCCCCGGCCACGTCCGCGAGGCGTCCTACGGCGTCGGCAAGACGAAGGCCGCGACGATCCGGCGGATCCTGCTGCCGACCGCGCGACCGTCGATCGTCACCGGCACGATGCTCGGCATCGGCCGGACGATCGGCGACACCGCGATCATCGTGATCCTGCTCGGCGCAACGCTGCAGATGGACAGCGGCGACGGACCCGGCGGCTACAACGTGCTCAGCGGCACCGGCTCGACGCTGACGAGCTACGTCTACTCCAACGCCCCGACCGGCGAGGGCAACCAGCCCGAGAAGGCCTACGCCGCGGCGTTCGTCCTCCTGATCATCGTGCTCCTGCTCAACGTCGGTGTCGACGTCGTCAGGCGCCGCGCCCGGAAGCTCTCATGACCGACACGACCCCTCCCCCCGTCCGGCGCCTGGCGCCCGGCGACGCCGCCCGCGTCGTCGGCGACGCGGCCCCGTCCGTCGCGCCCGCCCCGGTCGACGCGCCGGCTCCGGTCGGCACCCCCGCCGGCGGCGAGCCCGCCGAGCTCGGCCTCGTCTCCGCGCCGCGGCGGCGGGTCAGCGCGTCGAGCTTCGCGATCGACCGCATGGCGATCGAGGACGTGTCGATCGCCTACTCCGGGATCCCCGCCGTCCGGAACGTGTCGCTGCCGGTCCGCCAGGGCGAGGTGCTCGGGCTGATCGGCCCGTCGGGCTGCGGCAAGACGACGCTGCTGCGGTCGCTGAACCGCCTGACCGAGCTCAACCGCGCGACGTCGCTGACCGGCCGGATCGCGCTGGACGACACCGACATCACGACGCTCGAGCCGACGCTCCTGCGGCGGCGCGTGACGATGGTCTTCCAGCAGCCCAACCCGTTCCCGATGAGCGTGTTCGACAACGTGGCCTACGTCCTGCGCGAGCAGGGGTCGCGGAAGCCGCCCAAGAAGGAGCTGCGCGTCCAGGTGCAGGACGCGCTGACCCGCGCCGGGCTCTGGGACGAGGTCCAGGACAAGCTCGACCACCCGGCCCTGCGGCTCTCCGGCGGCCAGCAGCAGCGGCTCTGCATCGCCCGCGCGCTCGCCGCCCGGCCCGAGGTGCTGCTGCTCGACGAGCCGTGCTCCGCGCTGGACCCGCGGTCCACGGCGGTCATCGAGGACCTGATCGTGCGCCTGCGCGACGAGGTCGCCGTCGTGATCGTCACGCACAACCTGCAGCAGGCGCACCGGATCGCCGACCACGTGGCGTTCATGTACCTCGGCGAGCTCGTCGAGTACGGCCCGGCCGCGCAGATCTTCCGGCGCCCACGCGAGCAGCGCACGAGGGAGTACGTCAGTGGCGCGTTCGGCTGACCCCGGCCGATCGCCGGCCCGGGCCCTGGTGCTCGCCGGCGTCGCCGTGCTCGGCGGCGCGTCGCTGACCGGCTGCGTGTCGACGCAGACCAAGAGCATCCGGTCGAAGGTCGTCGTCGACCGGACGCTCCTGTCGCGCCGTGCCGTGACCGTTGTGCGGGCGGACCCGCGGGTCGAGGTCCGCGACGTCTCGGTGCTGCGCCGGGACGGGCTGGTCGCCGCCGTGGTCGTGCGCCTGCGCAACCGCGGGACGGCGCCGCTGAACGACCTGCCGATCGCCGTCGGCGTCCGCACGCCGCAGGGTCGGCGCGTCGTGCTGAACGCGCGCCCCTCGCTGCCGTACTGGCAGACCCACGCCCCGGCCGCGGCCCCGCGCGGGATCGCGACGTGGGTCTACGTCCTCCCCCGCGCGCGGCGCCTCCGGGGCACGGCCTTCGCCGTCGTCGGCCCGGCCGAACGGCCCCCGACGCGCGCCGGGACCGTCCCGCGGATCGACGTCGTGACCCGCGGCGCCGCGTCCGCCGGTGCCGTGCCCGTCGCGGTCCGCAGCCACACCGACGTCCCGCAGTACGGCCTCGAGCTCTACGCCGTCGCGCGCCGCGGCGGCCGCGTCGTCGCCGTCGGCCGCCTGCCGCTCGACCATCTCGGCAGCGACGCGAGCGCCCGCGCGTCGATCCCGCTCATCGGCGACGCGCGCGGCGCCGTCGTCCGCGTCGTCACCGCCCCGACCCTGTTCTCCTGATGCCACCGACCGACACCGCGGGCCCCGTCCCCGCCCTCCACGCCTGCGCCGACTGCGAGTCGCCGCTGCAGGCCGGGCAGCGCTACTGCATCGTCTGCGGCGCGCCCAACCGCGCGGCCGAGGACCCGGCGGCGCGCTACCTCGCCGCCGCGTCCCAGCGCCGGCGGCCGGTCGCCGCGGCACCGCGCCGGAAGGGCGTCGGGATCGGCACCGCCGCCGTGCTCGCCGCGCTGCCGCTGGCGGTCGGGATCGGCGTGATCGCCGGGCGCTCCGGCGACGACGGGGACCTGGCCGCCGCGCTGCGCAAGCAGCAGCCGACCGTGGTCAACGTCGGCGGCGGGGCGGGCGCCGGCGGGACCGCGACGACCGCCGCGGGCGCCGATGCGGCCGCGGGCGCGAAGCAGGACGCGAAGGCGGATCCCAAGGCCGACGCGGAGGCGAAGAAGCGCTCGGAGGCCGTCGTCGGCAGTGGCGCGGGCGGCAAGGCGCACAGCGTCGAGCACCACGTCTCGACGGCCACGACCAAGGCACGCGACAAGGCCGTCGTGCGGAAGCTGAACCAGGAGACGGGCAAGAGCTACGTGGAGTCCCAGCGCAACCTGCCGGACGTCATCGAGGTCCAGCCGGACCCCGACGCCGGGCCCCCGGCCACCCCGCAGTCGGCGGGCCAGCCGTGAGCCTGCTCGGTCGCCTCACCGGGCGCCCCGCCGCGCCGCCGGCCGACGAGCCCGAGGCCGCCGTCGTCGACCCGGAGCTGATCGCCACCCGCGACCGGCTGGTCGAGCGCTACGCGGTCCTGCAGTCGCACCTCGGCGGGCTCTTCTACGAGATGGCGATCCGCGACGCCGTCCGGATGGACGTCCTGACCGCCAAGGCCGCGGAGCTGCAGCGCGTCGACGCCGAGCTCGGCCAGGTCGAGCGGCTCCTGCACAGCCGCGAGACCGGGATCGCCGGCCGCTGCCCGGTCTGCGACGCCGCCCAGGCGCGGGCCGCGGCGTTCTGCTGGCAGTGCGGCAGCGCGGTGGCCGCGTGATCGACCGCCGCGCGCTGCGGGAGCGGCTGCAGGAGCTCCGGGGCGTGCGCGTCACGGCGTGGCCGCTCGCGCTGCTCGTGGCGGTCTCGTCGCTGTCCACGCTCGGCGTCGTGCTCGGCGCCGGGGGCGGCGGGCCGTCGCAGGCGGAGGCCGCGGCGCTGCTGCGCGGCGCGCCGATCGAGGTCCGCCGCGCAGCGGGGATCGCCCCCGACGGGACCACCACCGCGGCGGCCGGCGCGACGGCCGGGGACGACGCGTCGGCGACCGGCGACGCGAAGGCCGACGCGTCCGGCGACGACGGCGACACCGCCTCGGCCACCGCCGACGCGTCGGCGGACCCCGCGGCGTCCACGGACGACGCCGCGACGGACGGCGCCGGCGACACGACGACCGACGACACGCCGACGACCCCGTCGACCGCGCCGCCCGTCGGGAGCAAGGTGCAGCACGTCTTCGTCATCAGCCTCCACAGCCCCGGCTACGACGCCACGTTCGGCCCGGCCGCGGCGGGTTCGTACCTCGTCAAGACGCTCGCGCCGAAGGGCGTGCTGCTGAGCGGCTACGGCCTGCTGGGCACCGCGACGCTGCCCAACGGGGTCGCGCTGCTGGGCGGCCAGCCCCCCAACCCGCTGACGACGCAGGAGTGCCCGACCTACGCGGACTTCCCCGCCGGCACGAAGGCGGCGCAGGACGGCACGATCGACGCGTCCGGCTGCGTGTACCCGATCGACGCGCTGACGCTGCCCGACCAGCTCGGGAGCGCCGGCCACGACTGGCGCGCCTACGTCCAGGGGATGGGCGACGGCCGGACCTGCCGGCGCCCGGGCCCCGGCGAGGCGGACCCGACGCTCAGCGCCGACCCCGCGGTAGGCGCCCGGCCCGACGACCCGTACGCGACCCGCAAGAACCCGGTGGCGTACTTCCACACGCTCGTCGACCTCGGCGACTGCGCGAAGAACGACGTCGGCCTCGACGTCCTGGACCACGACCTGCGCCGCCGCGCCGACACGCCCGCCCTCTCGCTGATCGCACCGGACCTCTGCCACGACGGCTCCCGCGAGGACTGCGGCACGACCGGCGCCGCGGCGGCCGACGCGTTCCTCGCGGGCGTCGTCCCGAAGATCCTGGCCTCCCCCGCGTACCGCGCGGCGGGCCTGCTCGTCGTGACGTACGACGGGGCCCCGGCGGCCGCCGCGGGCGCCACGAAGGACGCGACCGCCGCCGCGCTGCGGACGGGCGCGGTGCTCGTGTCCCCGTGGACCGCCGGCGGCACCACCGACGCCACGGCCGCGAGCCCGTACGCGCTGCTGCGCACGGTCGAGGACCTCTTCGGCCTCAAGCACCTCGGCGCGGCGCAGGGCGTGAGCGTCCCGACCTTCGCGCCGCTCGCGCTCGGGCAGGCCGCGGCCCCGCCGGACAACTGAGGGTCGCGGCGCCTCGCGGCGGACGAGCGCAAGCCCCATCGGCAACGTTCGTGCATATGCAATCCTGTGCATGTGTCCGTCGCGGTCGCACCCCCGGCATCGCCACTCCGCGACCGGACGTACCGCCGCCTGTTCACGGCGCAGGTCGTCGCGCTCCTGGGGACGGGGCTGGCGACCGTCGCGCTGTCGCTGCTGGCGTACGACCTGGCGGAGCGGGACGCCGGGGTCGTCCTCGGGGTCGCGCTGGCGCTGAAGATGGTCGCCTACGTCGTCGTCGCGCCCGTCGTGGCGGGGCTGTTCCAGCGGGTCGAGCGCCGGCGGCTCCTGATCGCGGCCGACCTCACGCGGGCGGCCTGCGCGTTCGCCATGCCGTTCGTCACGCACGTCTGGCAGGTCCTCGTCCTGATCTTCGTGCTGAACGCGTGCTCGGCGGCGTTCACCCCGACGTTCCAGGCCGCGATCCCCGACGTCCTCCCCGACGAGGAGCGCTACACCCGCGCGCTGTCGCTGTCCCGGGTGGCGTACGAGCTCGAGAACCTCGTGAGCCCCGCGCTCGCCGCCGCCGCGCTCCTGGTCGTGAGCTTCCACGCGCTCTTCGCGATCAACGGGATCGCCTTCCTCTGCTCCGCCGCGTTGGTCGGGTCGATCCGGCTGCCCGCGGCCGCCGGCGCGGCCCGCTCGGCGGCGGGCTCGGGCTGGGAGCGCGTCAGCTCCGGGACCCGCCGCTACCTCCGGGTCCCCCGGCTGCGGGCGCTGCTCGCGCTGGACGTCGCGGTCGCGTCCGCGAGCGCGATGGTCATCGTCAACACCGTCGTGTTCGTCCGCGACCACTTCGGCCGGAGCTCCGACGTGGACGTCGCGATCGCGCTGGGCGCGGCGGGGGTCGGGTCGATGGCGGCGGCCCTGCTGATGCCGCGCGCCCTCCGGCTCCTCGGCGACCGCGCGACCCTGCTCGCCGGCGGGGCGGTGCTGCCCGTCGGCCTGGCGCTGTCCGCCACGCTCTCCGGCTACGGGGCGCTGCTGGCGGTCTGGGTGCTGCTGGGCATCGGGCTCGCGCTGATCGAGACGCCGTCCGGGCGCCTGGTGCAGCGCTCGGTCTCCGACGGCGACGGCCCGGCGCTGTTCGCGGCGCAGTTCTCGCTGTCCCACGCCTGCTGGCTGGTGACCTACCCGGTCGCCGGCGTGCTCGGCTCCGTCCTCGGGCTCGACGCCGTCGCGTGGATCCTGGCGGGGGTCGCCGCCGTGGCCGCGGTCATCGCCGCCCGTCTCTGGCGGCATCCGACGGTCGCGGAGCGGATGCCCTCCCGCGGCGCGGACGCCGTCGGGCCGGCCTGACGCCCGGCCGGCCCCGTCAGGCGCGGCGGGCCGTGGGCTCCGGCACGACCGGCCCGTCGTCGGCGGCGCCGGCGATCAGGACGTGCTCGTGGTGGTGGCGCATGGCCGCGAGCAGGTCCGGCAGGTGGTGGTCGTGCAGCCGGTAGAAGACCTGCCGGCCCTGGCGTTCGGACGCCAGCAGGTTCGCGTCGCGGAGCAGTCGCAGCTGGTGCGACGTCGCGCTCTGCGACAGCCCGGAGGCCTGCACGAGCTCGTCCACCGGGCGCTCGCCGTCCAGGAGCGCCCAGAGGATCCGCAGGCGGCTGGCGGTCGCGAACGCCTGCAGCGACGCGGCGAGCCCCTCGGCCTCGGTCGCGCTCAGCGGCCGGGCGGCCGACGAGTGCTCGGAGGGATGCGGCATCGCCCAAGGATAGGCGGCGCCCGGGCGGCCCGCGAACGCCCGGCCGGCGATCGTCGTCGCGACCCCGTCGCCGTGACGCCGGGTGGAGTACGTCCGTACGATCGTTAGGATGTCCGCATGTCGGACGCCTGCGACCTCCTCTGCCTGGACCTCGAGAAGGCCGAGGGCCTCCGCCACGGGCGCCTGGAGCAGGCCGCCGCCGAGCAGCTCGCGCTGGGCGCCGCGGCCCTCGGCGACCCGACGCGGGTGATGCTCGCGATGGCCCTGCGCGGCGGCGGGGAGCTCTGCGTCTGCGACCTCTCCTGGATCGTCGAGCGCCCCGAGAAGGTCGTCTCCCACCACGTCCGGAAGATGCGCACCGCAGGCGTCCTGCACTCCCGGCGCGACGGGCGGATGGTCATGTACGCGCTGACCCCCGCCGGCGACCGGCTCCTCGACGCGCTGGTGTCGCGCGAGGTGACCGCATGAGCGACGGGTGCTGCGGTGGCCCGCCGCCGGAGCGGACCGGGCCCCTCCTCGAGCTGCAGATGGCCGCGCCGGAGGCCTCCGCGGACGAGTGCGCGTGCTGTGCACCGCCCGTCGGGACGCGGACGATCGTCGACGCCTGCGGGTGCGAGATCGAGGTCCCGGACCCGACCGCGCCGGTCCAGCGGCTCCACGAGGTCCGCGAGATCCGGCTCGCCGCGATCTCCGGCACCCTGCTCGCCGCCGGCCTGGTGCTCCACGCCGCCGGCGCCGGGACGATCGGCACGGTCCTCGAGGTCCTCGCGCTGATCGCCGGCGGGCTGACGTTCATCCCCCAGTCCGCCCGGGCGCTGCTGCGCGGTCGGCTGTCGGTCGGGACGCTGATGATGATCGCGGCGGTCGGCGCGGTGCTCCTCGGCGAGCTCGCCGAGGCCGCGACCCTCGCGTTCCTCTTCTCGATCTCCGAGGCGCTCGAGAGCTACGCGATGACCCGCACCCGCCAGGGGCTGCGCGCGCTGATGGACCTCGTCCCCGACCGCGCGACGGTGCGCCGCGACGGGGTCGAGCAGGCCGTCGACCCCGTCGAGCTGCGGGTCGGTGACGTGCTGGTCGTGCGGCCCGGGGAGCGGATCACGACCGACGGGACGATCCGGACGGGCCGCTCGGCGCTGGACCTCTCCGCGATCACCGGCGAGTCCGTGCCCGCCGAGCGCGGGCCGGGCGACGACGTCTTCGCCGCCGCGATCAACGGGTCCGGGGTGCTCGAGGTGGAGGTCACCGCGCACGCCGGAGAGAACTCGCTGGCCCGGGTCGTGCGGATCGTCGAGGAGGCGCAGGAGCGCAAGGGCGCCTCGCAGCGCCTCGCCGACCGCGTCGCGCGCCCCCTCGTCCCCGGCGTCCTGGTCGTGGCCCTGCTGATCGCGGTCGTCGGCTCACTGGTCTCGGGCGACCCGTCCGAGTGGATCGACCGCGCGCTCGTCGTCCTCGTCGCCGCGTCGCCGTGCGCCCACCCAGCGGATCGAACCGATCACGTAGCGCGCCGAGATCCTCGGCCGCGGGAACCTCGCCGCGCTCTTCCGCAGCCAGCAGGTCCGCCATCC
>NZ_JBFAPC010000022.1:0-46970 GCF_040675535.1 Patulibacter sp. NPDC049589
GCTCTGGCCGTGACGGCCGCCGCCCTGGCCCGGGCGCCCGCCGCCCTGGCCGCCGCGGCCCTCGCCGCGCGGGGCGCGGGAGCCCTGCTTGCGCTGGACGCCGGGGCCCTTCTCGCCGGGGGCGCCGACGCGCATGCCGGCGGCCTCGAGCTGGGTGCCGAGCTGCAGGTCGCGCGCCATGACGCCCATGTCGAGGCGCTCCTCCGGCTCGACGAACGTGACGCCGATGCCGGTGCGGCCCGCGCGGCCGGTGCGGCCGACGCGGTGGGTGTAGGTCTCCATGTCGACCGGGATGTCGTACTGGATGACGTGGGTGACGTCGTCGACGTCGAGTCCGCGGGCGGCGACGTCGGTGGCGACCAGCGTCGTCACCTGGCCGTCCTCGAAGGCCGCGAGGGCCTTGCGGCGCTGGGCCTGCGAGCGGTTGCCGTGCAGGGCGACCGACTCGACCTTGTACTGCGCGAGCTTGCGGACGAGCTTGTCGGCGCCGAACTTCGTCTTCACGAAGACGACGGCCAGGCCGCGGTCGCGGTCCTTGAGCTGGTCGACGAGGTGCTCGATCTTGTCGTCGCGCGTCACCTGGCGGAAGCGGTGCTCGATCTTGCCCTCGTCCTTCTTCTCACCGGCGAACTCGATGAGCTTCGGGTCGCGGGTGTAGGCGCGGGCGATCTCGCCGACGCGGCCGTCGAGCGTCGCGGAGAGGAAGAGCGTCTGGCGCTCGGAGCGGCACTGGGCGACGATCCGCTTGACGGCGGGCTGGAAGCCCATGTCGAGCATGCGGTCGGCCTCGTCGAGGACGAGCATCTTCACGTCCGCGAGGGAGACGGCGCGGCGCTGGAGGAGGTCCTCCAGGCGGCCCGGGGTCGCGACGAGGATGTGCGAGCGCGTGGCCAGGCGGGCCTGCTTCTCGATGCCGGCGCCGCCGAAGACGGCGGTGATGGCGAGCGCGCGGGAGTGCGCGATCTCGCGGATCTCGTCGACGATCTGCGTCGCGAGCTCACGGGTCGGGACGAGGACCAGCGCGCTGGGGCGGGGATCCTCGGCCTCGATGCCCTCGACGAGCGCGACGCCGAAGGCGATCGTCTTGCCGGAGCCGGTGGGGGAGGCAACGAGGATGTCGCGGCCGGCGAGGGCGTCCGGGAGCGCGAGCTCCTGGATCGCGAAGGGGGACTCCATGCCGCGGTCCGCAAGGGCGGTGGCGACGGCGTTGGACACGCCGAGTTCGGCGAAAGTCTGGGACATGATGCTCCTCTGAGAGGACGTGGCGAGCTGCGATGCCGGCCGGTGGGAGCGCTCAGCTTCCGGCCGCGATCGGGGCCCGTCCTCGTGGTGGGAGCGGGGCGTCGCGCGTGGAGAGAACGCGGGAACACGGTGGACCGGCGCCGTCGCGGGGAACCTCCCACGGCGGCGGCGCTCGAGCGCACCGAGAACGGAGACTACACCCCGGCCGGTCCCGGTGCGTGAGCGGTGGCACCCCCAGCGTTGAGGAATCGGCCAGGAGCAGGGATTTCGCGATGCCGGACCCGGGGAGCACCCGGCTGCATCATCGATGCACGACGACCGTGACGCGGATCCGTTCGCCTTCGTTACGGTCGTGGACGTGAGTCTGATCTCGACAGTCGCACCGATCCTCGCCCAGTCCTCCGCGTCGAAGGCAGCGGCAGCGGCCGCGGACGCCGCGGAGAAGGCGGCACAGCGCAAGCTCGACCGCGCGGAGATGGCATGTGGTGCGGAGGGCAGCTGGCAGGGGAACCTCTGCCGGCACATCTACGACGGATCGACCGGCCAGCCGTGGAACAAGCTGGCCGCCGATGTCGTCCACTGGCTGACGACGAGCTTCCTCGACATCCTCGTGATCTTCGTGGTGGCGTGGATCGTCAACCGCGTCGCCCGGCGGGTGCTCGTCAACGTCGGCCGGGGCGTCGGCCACGGCCGCATCACCCGCGGCCTGTCGGTGGTCAGGCGCATGACCCCGAACGTCCTCCAGGAGACCCAGGAGATCGGCGTCCGCGGAGAGCAGCGCCGCGAGGCGGTCCTCGGGATCCTCAAGAGCATCGTCAGCGGGCTGATCTACGCGACGGCGATCTTCATGGCCCTGGGCAAGGTCGGCATCGACCTCGGGCCGCTCCTCGCCGGCGCCGGCGTCGTCGGCGTCGCCTTGGGCTTCGGCGCCCAGACGCTCGTCGGCGACTTCCTGTCGGGGATCTTCATCCTCGTCGAGGACCAGTACGGCGTCGGCGACGAGGTCTCGTTCCGGCCCAAGTCGACCAACGGTCAGGTCGTCGTCGGCACGGTCGAGGCGCTGACGCTCCGCAACACGCGGCTGCGCTCGCTGGACGGCACCTTGTGGCACGTCCCCAACGGCGAGATGCGCGCGGTGGGCAACACGAGCCAGCTCTGGTCGCGTGCCGTGCTCGACGTCCCGATCGCCAACGGCGTCGCCCCGGAGCGCGCCAAGGCCCTGATCGCCCGCGCCGCCGAGAAGGTTCGCGAGAACGACCCGAGCGTCCTCGAGCCCCCGGAGGTCTGGGGCGTGCAGTCGATGGGCACCGAGACGTACTCGATCCGCCTCGTGATCAAGACGACCCCGTCGCAGCAGTGGCGGGTCACGCGCAAGGTGCGCGAGGCCCTGATGGTGGAGTTCGAGAAGGAGGGCGTCGAGATGGCAGGCGTGGTCGAGGCCGCGGAGCCCGACGAGTAGCCCCTCCCGCGCGCCGACCCCGGGCGCGGGAGGCTCCGCCCGCGTTCGCCGTCGCCTGCAGCAGGAGTTGCCCCGAACGCGGTCGCCAGGCGTAGCATCGGGCGGACGTGAGCGTGCCGACCCTCCGACGTGCGACCCCGCGTCCAGCCCCGGAGTCCGGGGACCCGGGCCTGCCGCCGGTCGCGATCGCCGCGATCTCCGCGCTCGTGGTCGTGGCCGCCGTCGCGACGCTGACGGGTTCGGACGGCCCGTCGGGGCTCGTCGAGAGCCGGGTCCTGCGCCTGGCCGAGGCCCTGCTCGGCGCGATCGTGGTCGTCGGCGTCTTCCAACGGCGCCTGGACTCGTCGCGGCCGGGGGAGCGGGTCGCCTGGCTGGCGATCGGCTGCCTCGGCGCCGCGGTCTTCGCGACGCTGGCGGCCTTCGCGGTCGACCCGACGATGGGCGGCCGCCTCTACGGGCCGTTCCCGACGAACCTGCTGCAGATGGCCCTGGCGCCGCTGGCCGCGGGCGGCCTGCTGGTCCTCGCCCGGCCGGTGCGCAACCGCGTGCAGGCGCTCAGGATCCTGGCCGACGGCGCCGCGATCGCGTGCTCGACGATCGTGCTCGGCTGGTACGTCGCGGTGCGACCGCTCCGCGACGCGGCGCTCGGCTCCGACCTGACGGCGACGTCGGCGATGGCCTACCTGGTGCTCGACGCCGTCGCCTTCGCGCTCGGGCTGCTGATCCTGTCGCGGTCGCGGGAGGACCTGCGGCGGACCTTCGCCCTCGCGGTCGTCGGGCTCGCGCTGCTGCTGTTCGCCGACGTCGTGCGGATCGTGCACTACCTGCCCGGCCCCCGCGGGTCCAGCGCGCTCAGCGAGCTCGGCGTGATCGCGGCGCTCGCGTGCTTCGCGCTCGCGGTGTCGATACCCCGCCGCGCCCGCGCGGGCGCGCGGGAGGTCGTCGAGGGCTGGCCGTGGTGGCTGACGATGCCCTACACGTTCCTGATCCCGGTGGCCGGCGTCCTGGTGGTCGCCGCGCGCCGCGGGGACGTCGACGAGCCGATGGTCGTGGGCGCGGCGGCGATCATCATCGTGCTCGGCTTCCGTCACGTCTTCGCGGTCCGCGAGAACGAGCAGCTCAACGGCCGACTGCGCCGCTCGGTGCAGGAGCTCGCCCACCGGGCCGAGCACGACGAGCTGACGGGCCTGCTCAACCGCAGCGGCCTGATCGACCGGCTGGACCGGCTCCGCGACGAGTCCGAGGCGGGGGACGGCCAGCCGCTCGCGCTGCTGTTCATCGACGTGGACCGCTTCAAGGGCATCAACGACACCCTCGGCCACGCCGTCGGCGACGCGGTCCTGCACGCCATCGGCGGGCGGCTCGAGCGGCTCGTCGACGGGACGAGCGGGCTCGCGGCGCGCTTCGCCGGCGACGAGTTCGTCCTCCTCTTCCCGGGCATCGCGTCGGAGCCGGAGGCCCTGCGCCTGGCGCAGGACGCCCTCGACGACGTCGAGCGGCCGATCGCCCTGAACGACGGTGGCGAGGTCGTCGTGACGGCCTCCGCCGGCGTCGCGATCAGCCCGCGCCTCGTCGACGGCGAGACGATCGTGCGCGAGGCCGACCTCGCGATGTTCGAGGCGAAGTCCGGCGGCCGCGCGCGCGTCGAGCTCTTCGAGGAGGACCTCCGGGCGCGCAGCCACGACCGGATGCAGATCGAGCAGGAGATGCGCCGGGCGCTCCAGACCTGCGCAGGCTTCGAGGTCCACCTGCAGCCCCTCGCCCTGCTGAACGAGGACCGCCTGTGGGGCGCCGAGGCGCTGATCCGCTGGCGCCACCCCGAGCACGGGATGATCCTGCCCGGGCGCTTCCTGCCGGTGGCGGAGGAGAGCGGCATGATCATCCCGATGGGCGAGCACATCCTCGCCGAGTCGTGCGCGGCCGCCGTCGCGGTCCCGGGGCTGATCGTGTCCGTCAACCTCTCGCCGCGGCAGATCCACGACCCGCTGCTGGTGGCGACCGTCCGCGAGCAGCTCGACCTCCAGGGGCTGCCGCCCGGGCGGCTCTGCCTCGAGGTCACCGAGGACGTCCTCGTCGACACCCGGACGATCGCCGTGCTGGAGGACCTGCAGGGCCTCGGCGTGCGCGTCGCGATCGACGACTTCGGCATCGGCGCCTCGTCGCTGCGCCAGCTGCGCCGGATCCCCGGGGCGGTCGTGAAGATCGACCGCTCCTTCACCGAGCGCCTCGACGGCGAGCACGGCGGCGACGACCGGGTGCTGATCAAGGCGCTCGTGTCGATCGCCGAGCAGCTGAACCTCGAGATCGTCGCGGAGGGCATCGAGCGCCAGACGCAGCTCGAGATCGTCCGCGACCTGGGCGTCACGATCGGCCAGGGCTGGCACCTGGGCGTGCCCCAGCGCTCCGCGGCGTTCGTCACCGAGCGGGGCGGCCGCCCGCTCGTCCGGCGCACGCGCCGCTGACCCCGGCCGGAGCGCCCGGCAGCGCGTCGTCCCCGCTGTCGATGCCACCCACGCGGACCGGCGGATCGAACGGGGTATGTCGGCCGGCGGTTGGTAGCGTCGCCGCATGACGAGCACGGAGAGCACGGACGTCCTGATCATCGGCGGCGGAGTGGCGGGCGCCTCGGCCGCCAAGACGCTCCGCGAGGGCGGCCACGACGGCCGCATCGTGCTGCTGACCCGCGAGCTCGACGCGCCCTACCACCGCCCGCCGGGCTCGAAGGAGCATCTGCGGGGCGAGGCCTCCCGCGACGACGCGCTCGTGGTCCCCGAGGGATGGTGGGCCGAGCACGACGTCGACCTGCGCCTGCGCAGCGGGGTCCTCTCGCTGGACGCCGCCGAGAAGACGGCCAAGCTGCAGACCAAGGACGTCATCTCCTTCGACCGGGCGCTGCTGGCGACCGGCGCGATGGTCCGCCGGCTGCCCGTCGACGGCACGGGCCTCGAGGGCCTCCACTACCTGCGCTCGCTGCGCAACGCCGAGGTCATCAAGGCCGACATCGACGGCGTCGGGCCCGGCGCGCGCGTCGTCCTCGTCGGCGGCAGCTACATCGGCTGCGAGGTCGCCGCCAGCCTCGCGTCCCAGGGCCACCCGGTCACGGTCCTGATGCAGGAGGACGAGCCGCTGCAGCGCACGTTCGGCACCGAGGTCGGTGGCTGGGTGCGGCGCCGCCTGGAGCGCGAGGGAATCGAGATCCGTGGCGGCGTCGAGGTCAGCGCGTTCGTGCCGAAGGACCCGGAGGAGCCCAAGGGCCGGGTCGGCGGCGTCGCGCTGGCCGACGGGACGACGGTCGAGGGCGACGTCGTCGTCATCGGCGTCGGGGCCCAGCCGGACGTCATGCTCGCCAAGCGCGCCGGCCTCGCGCTGGGGGAGAGCGGCGGCATCCTCTGCGACGACCGCCTCCGCACGTCCGCCGCGGGGATCTGGGCCGCGGGCGACTGCGCCGAGTACGACTCGGTGCTCCACGGCGAGCGCGTGCGGATCGAGCACGAGGACGTCGCCGAGCAGCAGGGCGCGTTCGTCGCCCGTCAGTGGCTCGGGGCGGACGAGGCCTACGCCGAGGTGCCGTACTTCTTCAGCGACCTCGCCGACTGGGTGTCGCTGGAGTCGGTCACGGTCGGGCGCGACTTCGACAGCGTCCGGATCGACGGCAGCCTCGAGGACGACGCGTTCGCCGTCTGGCTGCTGAAGGGCGACCGCCCGCTGGGCTACGCGAGCTTCAACGGCGCCGGCGACCTGGACCGCGGCCGCGAGATCCTGAAGGCCGGCGGGCCGGTCCCCTCCTAGGACCCGGGAACGACGACGGGCCCCTCTCGGGGCCCGTCGGGACGGCGGTCGGCGGCCGTCGCGGGCGCCGGGAAGGCTCAGACGTCGACGACGACCTTGTCGGGATCGTCGACCGGGCGCGCGCCGCGCTCGTAGTCGAGGTTCTCCTTGCGCTCGCCGGCGATCTGGGCGAGGGCGTACATCACCGGGATGATCGCGAAGGCCGGGATGATCACGGCCCAGAGGATGATCAGCCAGATCGTGTAGGTGGCGGCACCGGTGGTGGCGAGCAACGTCATGACCGCGTCAGCATATCCGACCCTCCCGACGCCCGCCCGCGAGGCCGCCGGCGTCCCTGTGCAGCGGGTCTACGGGTGGCCCCGGGAGCCGTCCGGGGCGTTTCCTACCTCGCTGGTAGGCTTTGAGGCCGTGATCTTCACGACCAAGGCCGAGTACGGCGTCCGGCTCATGGTGCGGCTGGGCGAGCTCCCGGGGGACGAACCCGTCTCCCTGAAGACCGTCGCCGAGACCGAGCGGCTCCCGCTCGCGTACCTGGAGCGCATCGTGGCCCTGCTGCGCAAGGCGGGGCTCGTCGCGAGCACCCGCGGCGCCCACGGCGGCTACCGCCTGGCGCGTCCCGCGGGCGAGATCCGCATGGACGAGGTCATCCTCGCCCTCGAGGGCTCCGTGGCGCCGATGTCGTGCTTCGTCGACGACCGCGAGGGCGAGGGCGAGCGCGATCCCGACCGGGTGCTCTGCTCGCACCTGGACGACAGCGGCACCGGTTGCGCGACGAAGCTCCTGTGGACCCGCGTCCAGGGCGGCGTGTTCCGCGCCCTGCAGCAGACGACGCTCGCCGAGCTCGTCACCTTCCAGTCCCCGGGCGACGCGGAGCCGCGTCCGTCCGTCCTCACCGTGCGCCCCCCGGCCACGACCGTCTGACTCCGTCGCCGGACGGTCCCCTCACGGACCACCGGCGACGTCGCGCCGCCCGCACCGCGCGGACGGGGCACCACCACCCTCCACCCCAACACCGGAAGACCGATGGCTGACCTCGAGATCAAGAACCTGCACGCGAGCGTCGGGGAGAAGCAGATCCTCAAGGGTCTGAACCTGACCGTGAACCGCGGCGAGGTGCACGCGCTGATGGGGCCCAACGGCTCCGGCAAGTCCACGCTGGCGAACGTGATCATGGGCAACCCCCAGCTCGACGTCACCGAGGGCCAGATCCTCTGGAAGGGCGAGGACATCACCGAGCTGGACCCGGACGTCCGGGCACGCAAGGGCCTCTTCATGGCCTTCCAGTACCCCGTCGCCATCCCCGGCGTGACGATCGTCAAGTACCTGCGCATGGTCCTGAACGCGCACCGCGAGGAGCGTGGCGAGGGCGACATCTCGCTGAAGGACTTCCGCAAGCTCGTCCAGGCCGAGATGGAGCGCACGAACGTCCCGAAGGAGTTCGGCTCCCGGTACCTCAACGACGGCTTCTCCGGCGGCGAGAAGAAGCGCCTCGAGATGCTCCAGCTCGCGCTGCAGCGCCCCGACGTGGCGATCCTCGACGAGACCGACTCCGGCCTCGACGTCGACGCCCTGAACATCGTCTCGCAGGCGGTGAACACCATCCGCGAGGAGTCCCCGCTCGGCGCGCTGATCATCACGCACTACCAGCGGATCCTGCACCTGATCAAGCCGGACCGCGTGTCGATCCTCGTCGACGGCCGGATCGTCAAGGAGGGCGGCCCCGAGCTCGTCGAGCAGATCGAGTCCGAGGGCTACAAGGCGATCCGCGCCGAGGCCGAGGCGCTGGGCGCCGATGTCTCGACGGTGGCCTAGGCCGGCGGCACGCGCACCGCGGTCCGCCGCGCGCCCCACGGGTGCGCCGGGCCTCCTCGGAGTCCTGTGAGGCCCGCCCCGCGAAGCTCGGGGCGGGGCCCGTACTCTCTCCCGGGTGACCTCGGGGATGCACATCTGGGAAGCCGTCATCCTCGGGGCGGTCGAGGGACTCACGGAGTTCCTGCCCGTCTCCAGCACGGGCCACCTCACGATCACCGAGAAGCTCATGGGCTACTCGATCGACGATCCCGACGTCACCGCCTTCACGGCGATCATCCAGATCGGCGCCGTCCTCGCGACGGTGATCTACCTGCGCCAGGACATCATCCGCCTCGTCGGCGCGTTCCTCCGCGGCGTCCGCACCCCCGGGGAGCGGCAGACCCGGGACTTCCGCTTCGCGCTCTACATCCTCGCCGGCTCGATCCCGATCGGCATCATCGGCCTGGCGTTCAAGGACCAGATCGAGACGACGTTGCGCTCCCTCTGGTTCGTGGGGACGGCCCTGATCCTCTTCTCGGGCGTGATGTGGTGGGCCGACAAGGTCGGCACCCAGCGGCGGCAGGAGGGCGACATCACCCTCCGGGACACGCTGACCATCGGCATCGCCCAGTGCCTCGCGCTGATCCCGGGGATCTCGCGCTCCGGCGCCACGATGTCGACCGGCCTGCTGCTCGGCATCGACCGCGTCGCGGTCACGAAGCTCTCGTTCTTCCTGGCGATCCCGGCCCTCGCCGGCGCGACGCTCCTGCAGTCGGTCTCCGAGTTCTCGAACATCGCCGACGGCGTGGGGTGGGGCCCGACGATCACCGCGACGGTCGTCTCGTTCGTGGTGGGCTACGCGGCGGTGGCCTGGCTGCTGAAGTTCATCGCCCACCACGGCCTCGGGATCTTCATCAAGTACCGCGTGGCGCTCGGCGCGATCGTGCTGATCCTCGTCGGCACCGGCGCGCTCTCCCCGACGTAGCGGGCGGCGGTCACAGCGCACGGAGGAACTCCGTCCGCCGGAGTAGGGTTTGTCGGGATGTCCGACGTCGCCGCCTCCACCGCCCCCGCCACGCTCGACGTCGCCGCGGTCCGGGCGCAGTTCCCGTACCTCGAGCGCCCCGAGGGGATCGTCTACCTCGACAGCGGCGCCTCGGCGCAGAAGCCGCGCGCGGTGCTCGACGCGATGTACGCGTTCGCCGGCTCGCACTACGCCAACGTCCACCGCGGCGTGCACCGGCTGGCGGTCGAGGCCGACCGCGGCTACGACGCCGCGCGGGCGACGATCGCCGCGTTCGTCGGCTCGACGGCGCGCGAGACGATCATCACCAAGAGCGTCACCGAAGCGATCAACCTCGTCGCGAACACGTGGGGCGCCCAGCACGTCGGGGCGGGCGACGAGGTCGTGATCACCCAGATGGAGCACCACGCCAACCTCGTGCCGTGGCAGCAGCTCTGCCTGCGGACGGGCGCGACGCTGCGCTACCTCGAGGTCGACGACGAGGGCCGCATCGACCTCGACCAGCTCGACGGCTTCCTCGCCGGGGGGAAGGTCAAGCTCGTCGCCGTCGCGCACGTCTCCAACGTGCTGGGCACCCGCAACCCGGTCGCCGAGATCGTCCGCCGGGCGCACGCGGCGCGCGCCCGCGTGATGGTCGACGGCGCCCAGGCCGTCCCGCAGGAGCCCGTCGACGTCACCGCGATCGGCGCCGACTTCTACGGCTGGACCGGGCACAAGCTCTACGGGCCGACCGGCATCGGCGTCCTGCACGTCCGCCGCGACCTGCTCGCCGACATGCCGCCGTTCCTGACGGGCGGCGACATGATCAACGTCGTCGACTTCCAGGAGACGACCTGGGCCGCCGGGATCCAGCGCTTCGAGGCCGGCACGCCGCCGATCGTCGAGGCGGTCGGGCTGGCCGCCGCCTGCGACTGGGTCACGTCGATCGGCGGCCCGGCCGCGGTCCACGCGCACGAGGAGCCGATCACCGCCTACGCGCTCGAGCGCCTGGCCGAGGTCGAGGGCCTGCGCGTCGTGGGCCCGCCGGAGGCCGCGGGCCGCGGCGCTCTCACGTCGTTCGCGCTCGACGGCCTGCACCCGCACGACGTCGCCGAGATCCTCGCGCGCCGCGAGGTCTGCGTCCGCGCCGGCCAGCACTGCGCCGAGCCGCTGCACCGCGCGATCGGCATCCCGGCGACGACGCGGGCGAGCTTCGGCGTCACGACGACGCGCGAGGAGATCGACGCCCTGATCGACGCGCTGGGCGAGGCGCAGCGCATCTTCTCCTAGCGCCGACGGCCCCCGCCGCCCGGCCCCCGGCCGGACGACGGGGCCGGACGACGCTCAACGGCGGTCGCGCAGCCCCGGCACGTCGACCTGGATCAGCTCGGTGTCGTCGGCCTTGCCGGGCTGCCGGCCGGCGTCGAACGGGAAGTTGTTGTCGTTGGCGACGAGCACGCGGTCGCCGCCGATCGGCAGGACCGACTCGACGGACACGAACGGGAAGCGGAACGGCTGCCCCAGCCCGAAGGTGCCGGGCGCGTCCTGCGTGACGCCCGGGTTGCGCAGGTCCAGCAGGTCCGCGACCTGGCGCTTGACGAGGGCGCCGGTGGCGTCGGCCCGGCGCAGGTCGACGACGTAGAGCCGCTTGAGCTTCGCGTCCGGCCCGCCGAAGTTGTCGCGCTCCAGCACGAGCAGGCGGTGGGCGTCCAGCGCCTGCGCGTCGGCGACGTACGTGTCGGGACGCTCCGTCCGGTAGGTCCAGGTGCGGCCGGTGTAGCGCGACCGGCGGGCGTCGAACTCGTGGACGACGTGGCGCGTCTGGTCCGGCTCGGTGGTCAGCGCCTTCTCGGTGATCGGCAGCAGCGTCCGGCCGTCCGGCAGCGCGGCGGTGGCCTCGAAGCCGCCGCTGGCCGGCAGGTTCGGGGTCTCGCCCGGCGCCAGGTCGGGGCTCTGCGGGCTCTTGACGCCCGGCAGCGGCACGGGCGCCTCGAGCACCTTGCCGGTGCGGTCGACGTGCAGCAGGTACGGGCCGAACTCGTCGCCGATCCAGAGGCTGCCGCGGTCGCCGCGCTGGATGGACTCGACGTCCAGGTCCGCGCCGGTCAGCCGCCGGTCCGCCCGGGTCAGCGGGAAGGGGATGCGGTGGTCGGGGTCGCGCAGCGCCAGCGTCTCGCGCACCGCGACCGTGCCGGCGCCGCCCCTGGCCGTGTGCCACGCGGGACGGACGCGGTGGACGGCGAGCAGGAAGTCGGCCGAGTTCGTCTTCGCGCCGTAGCCGTTGTCGGGCAGGCCGAGGACGTCGCCGTCGCGGTCGGCCAGGACGCCGGAGAACCCGGGGATCGGCTGGCCGGGGAACGGCGGGGTGACCCCGTTGATCGTCGCCGTGCCGAGCGCCGCGCCGGACGGGCCGCCGGGCAGGTACGTCGTGGCCGGCAGCGTCGCGCGGGCGACGAGCGTCGGCGCGGCGGGCGGCTTCGGGCCGGGGTGGCCCGGGCCGTCGTGGCCGGGCCCGCCGTGGGCGGCGGCGCCGGCGGTCGGGAGGGCCAGCACCGAGGCGGCGGCGAGCAGGGGGAGGACGGAGCGTGGGGAGCGCATCGCCGCCAGCCTTCCGTGGTGCCGCACCGCTGGTGTCACCCCGCGGTGAAGTCGCCCGGCGGCCCGTCGGGCAGGATCTCCGCGCGGGAACGGGACGTTCCCCCGCACGTGCGACCATGGAGTGGTCATGGACGAGCTCTACCGCGAGAACATCCTCGATCACTACAAGCGTCCGCGGAACTGGGGCACCCTCGACCCGGCCGACCTGGAGTTCGAGGACAAGAACCCGTCGTGCGGCGATCAGCTGAAGGTCATGATGCGCGTCGACGACGCCGGCGTCGTGACCGACGTGCGCTTCGACGGCCACGGCTGTGCGATCAGCCAGTCCTCCGCCTCGATGGCGTCCGAGGAGCTCGTCGGCAAGTCCGTCGAGGAGCTGCGCGCGCTGGACCAGGACTTCATCCTCGAGCTGCTGGGGATCGACATCTCCGCCACGCGCATCAAGTGCGCGCTGCTCTCGCTCAAGATCATCAAGTCCGCCGCGCTCGGCGCATCCGTGGACTGGGAGGACGACGCCGAGGCCGTACCGCCCCCGGGCGGCACGGGGTCGGCGGCCGGCTTCTAGCGGCTGGGCGGGGTCGGCAGCGGGCTTCCGGCGGCGCGACGGGTCAGTCCGCCGCGCCGGGCGAGGTCTGGCCTGCGCCCCGCGCCGGGGCGTGCGCCCGCTCGCCGGTCGGCCGCAGGAACGCGACCGTCGCGACCGCGGCGAAGAGCATCAGGAACATCATCACCCCGAAGGCCGCGGTGAAGCCGTCGGTCTGGGCGAGCAGCGGGGTGGTGCCGCGGGTGAGCTCGTCGGTCGTCCGGTCGGTCGCGATCGTCACCATCGCCGCGATCCCGATCGCCGAGCCGATCTGCTGGCCGGTCGTCAGGAGCGCCGACGCGAGCCCGCCGTCGCGGTCCTCCGCCCCGCCGGTGGCGATCTCCATCGCGACGACGAACGCGGTGCCCACGCCGTAGGCCGTGATCGCGAGGCTCGGGGCCAGGTGGCCGAGGTACGAGCTCTCCGGGGTGAGCGTGCTCATGAGGTACAGCCCGACCGCGGCCAGCAGCATGCCGCCGGCGACGGGCAGCCGCGGGTCGACGCGCGTCAGGAGCTTCCCGGTCACCACCGACGCGAGCCCCATCGAGACGCTGAACGGCAGGAACGAGAGCCCCGTCTGCAGCGCGCCGTAGCCCAGGACCCGCTGCATGAACAGCGTCTGGAAGAAGAACATCGCCATCAGGCCCGCCGCCGCGAGCAGCACCAGGCCGTTGGCCGTCATCGGCTGCCGGCGGCGCAGCAGCGTGCGGGGCAGCAGCGGCGAGGTCGAGCGCGCCTCCGACAGCACGAACAGCGCGCCGAGGAGCAGCACGACGCCGAAGCCGCCGAGCGTCCGGGCGGACGTCCAGCCGGCGCCGTCCGTCTCGACGACCGTGAACACGAGGAGCAGCAGGGCCGCGGTGCCGAGCAGCGCGCCGCCGACGTTCGGGGCCGTCCGGGCGCCCGACAGATCGTCCTTCGGGATCACGCGCGGGACGACCGCCAGCGCGACGAGCGCGACCGGCAGGTTGATGAGGAAGACCCAGCGCCAGTCGAGCGCCTCGGTGATCGCGCCGCCGGCCAGCAGGCCCGTCGCGGCGCCCAGGCCGATGAGGCTCGCCCATGCGGCCAGCGCGCGGCTGCGCTCCGGCCCCTCGCGGAACGTCGCGAGCAGGATGGCGAGCGCGGCGGGGGAGAGCATCGCGGCGGCCAGGCCCTGGACGGCGCGGGCGCCGACGAGCACCTCCGGCGACCAGGCGGCGCCGCAGACGGCCGACGCCGCGGCGAACGCTGCGAGGCTGATGAGGAACATGCGACGGGCGCCGAAGCGGTCCGCCACGCGCCCGCCGATCAGCAGGAAGCCGCCGAAGGTCAGGAAGTACGCGTTGACGACCCAGGAGAGGTCGCGCTCGGAGAACCCGAGGTCGGCGCCGACGGTCGGCAGCGCGACGTTCACGATCGTGTCGTCGAGGATCAGCATGAACTGCGCGACGCACGCGAGCAGCAGGATCAGGATCGGCGCGGCGGCGCGGGCCGTCGGGGCGGGCGAGGACATCGGCGTTCTCCGCGTGTCGGTGAGCCTTCTACGAATGTAGACGGATTTCTTTCTACAGTTGTAGAAGAACGGTCGCCGGTCGTCAAGCCCGCTGGCATACTCGGAGTCGTGGCCCGCCGTTCCGATCAGCCCGACCGCCGTGACCAGCTCCTCGACGAGGCGCTGCAGCTCGTCTCCGAGGGCGGCCTCGCCGCGGTCACGCACCGCGCGGTGGAGCGGGCGGCCGGCGTCCCGCACGGGTCGGTCACCTACCACTTCGGCAGTCGCGACGACCTGATCGACGCGCTCGTCGAGCGGATGGTCGCGTCCTGCGAGCAGGAGGTCGCGGTCATCGCCCGTGACGTCTCGATGGCGCTCGCCGGTGCCGCCGGCCGGGCGAGCGACTCCGGGCTGGACCTCGACGCGGTCGCCGACGCGCTCGTGCGCTGGATGGACGACGGGCGGCACCTGCACCTCGCGCGCTTCGAGCTGGAGCTCGCCGCGGCCCGCGACGCGCGGCTGCGCGAGCGGATGACCGCGGCGGCGGAGGTCTTCTGGCGGATGTGCGAGCCGATCGTCCTGGCGATGGGCTCCGCCGACCCGGTCCTCGACGGCCGGGCGATGGGCGCGGCGGTCGACGGTCTGCTGCTCGACCACCTCTCCCACGACCCGGCGGACCCGGCCGTGATCCGGGTCGGAGCGCGCCAGCTCCTGCGCTCCTGGGCGCCCGTGCTCGCGTCCTGAGGGACGGCCGCGGACGGGTGTTCGGGGTCGCAGCCCCCCGTCCACCAGGGCGTTCCGGCGTAAACCCGGGAATTCCGGTGGGATTAAAACCCTTAAACCCCGACCTGTTTGCTAGGTTTGTCCCGTGAGCACTCCGACCGACCTGCACCAGCACGCATGGCCGGAGCCGTTCCTCGCCGCGCTCTCCGCGCGCACGGACGGTCCCCGGACCCGCGTCGAGGCCGACGGGAGCTGGCGTCTGCTGCTCCCGGGCGAGCCGGACTGCGTGCTCGGCGAGTGTGAGATCGACCTGCACCGCCGCGAGGGCGCGCTGTTCGCCGCCGGCCTGGACCGCGCGCTCCTCGTGCCGCCGCTGGCGATCGGGATCGACGGCCTCGAGGTCGACGACGCCCGACAGCTCCTGACGTCGTGGCACGAGGGCGTGCTCGCCCACGGCGGGCCGTTCGGCGTGTGGGCCGCGGTCCCGTCGCGGGACCCGCAGCCGCGGGACCTGCGGATCGCGCTGTCGCGCGGGGCGATCGGCCTCGCGCTGCCGGCCGCCGCGCTGGCGGACGCGGACTCCCTGGAGCGCTTCGGCCCGGTGCTCGAGGAGCTGGCCCGCGCCGGCAAGCCGCTGTTCGTGCATCCCGGCGCGCCCGCCGGCGGGCAGGCCTCCGGCCGCCCCGACGACGCCGCGTGGTGGCCCGCGCTGGGCGACTACACGGGTCAGCTGCTCCGTGCCTGGGCGACCTGGCTGGACCGCGGCCACCGTGCCCACCCGACGCTGCGCGTCGCCTTCGCGGCCCTGGCCGGCGGCGGCGCCCTGATGCTCGAGCGGCTCGCCGCCCGCGGCGGACCGGTCGACCTGGCCCGCTCCGAGCACGTCGTCTACGAGACGTCGTCGTTCGGCCCGCGCACGATCGCCGCCGCGGCCCAGGCCGTCGGCGTCGACAACCTGGCCTTCGGCAGCGACCGGCCCGTGGTCGCCCCGGAGGAGCAGCACGTCCCCCGGGTCGCCGGGATCGACGGCCTGCGCCTGGCGACGGTCGCGGCCGGCCGGTTGCTCGGCGAGCCGGCCGCCCCGGCCGCGGCCGACGACGCGGCTCCGCGTCCCGTCGTCGTGGTGGCGGCATGAGCGTCGTCGCCCGCCCCGCCGACGAGCTCGAGGGCGAGTACACCCACCGCACCGGCACGCTCGACTCCGCCCAGCTCGCGGCGCTGGCCCGCTCGATCGCCGACGACCCGGCCCGCTGGGAGCACGTCGTCCACCACGACCCGGACCAGCGCACCTACGCGCTGCTGCATCAGGACGAGGACGTCACGATCTGGCTGATCTGCTGGGGCCCCGGGCACGACACGGGCTTCCACGACCACGACGTCTCGAGCGCGGGCGTCGCGCTCGCCACCGGGTCCATCGTCGACGAGCGCCTGACGGCGTTCGGCGACCCGATCCAGCGCCGGCTCGACCCGGAGAACGGCGCGACGATCGAGCCGACGGAGATCCACCGGATGCACCACACCGGCGGTGCCCCGGCGGTCTCGGTCCACGCGTACTCGCCGCCGCTGCTGCGGACGGGCGCCTACGAGGTGGCCGAGGACGGCCGCCTCCTGCGCCACGCGCAGCCGGGCGAGGACGCGCTCGTGCCGGTCGGCTCGCGCTGAGCCCGACGAGAACCCCGGTCGGGACGCGGCGGCGAGGGTAGGCTCGCCGCCGGTGAGCGCGCCACCACGGATCCACCACCTCGACTGCGGGACGATGTGCCCGCACGGACTCGTCGGGCTCGGGCTCGCCCCGCGCGACCCGGGCCACCTGGTGGCGCACTGCCTGCTGATCGAGGCGCCGGACGGGCTGGTCCTCGTCGACACCGGCTACGGGACGGGCGATGTCGCCGCCCCGCGGCGGCTCGGGCCGGCGCGGCACCTGCTCGGCGCGCGGCTCGATCCGCAGCAGACGGCGGTGGAGCGGGTCCGGGCGCTCGGGCACGACCCCGCCGACGTGCGGCACGTGCTCATCACCCACCTGGACCTCGACCACGCCGGGGGTCTCGGGGACTTCCCGAACGCGACGGTCCACCTGCACGCCCCGGAGCTCGCCGCGGCCCGCGCGCGCCGCGGCGACACGAAGCTCCGCTACCGCCCCGCGCAGTGGGCGCACGGCCCGCGCTGGGCCCCGCACGCGACGCTCGACGGCGACCGCTGGATGGGCTTCGAGCGGGCGTCCCTGGTGGAGGACGTGGGGGTCGACATCGCCCTGGTGCCGCTCCCCGGCCACTCGGCGGGTCACGCGGGCTACGCGATCGACACCGGCGCCGGCTGGCTGCTGCACGCCGGCGACGCGTTCCTCCACCCCGACGAGATCGCCACCCCGCCCGTCCGGAGTCGCGGCCTGCGCGCCTACCACCGGGTCAACAGCGCCGACCACCGGCTGCTGGGGGAGAACGCCGCCCGGCTGGGCGACCTGACCCGCGACCACGGCGCCGAGGTCGACGTCTTCTGCTCGCACGACGCGGTCGCGCTGCGACGCCGTCAGTCGGCCTGAGGCCCGGCCGCGCCGGTCCGGAGCGCGCGGGATCGTCCGTGTCCCACGCGGCGTCGGCGTCGGCGATCCCCGTCCTGGGCAGCACTTAGGGCGCCCGAGTTTGTAATCCCTTCAAATGCGGAGGGAGATCGGGGGCCGGTCGCGATACAATCCCGTCCATCGGCATCGGACATGACCGCGGAGCGCGACCTGCGCCCCGAAGTCGTCCGATCCATATCGCCACCGCCTCCCTGTGCCCCTGATCGACGTCTGCCCGCTGAACGAGCTCCCCGACGGGGGGCGCGTCACGCTGGAGCACGACGACGTCGAGGTCATGGTCGTCAACTGCGGTGGCGAGATCCTCGCGATGGAGGATCGGTGCAGCCACGACGACGGCGACATGTCGGACGGCGAGCTGGATCGTGAGGCGTGCACCATCGAGTGCCCGCGCCACGGCTCCGTGTTCGACCTCCGCACCGGCCGACCGAAGACCCTTCCGGCGTACCAGCCGGTCGACACCTTTCCCGTCGTGATCGACGGGGACACGATCAAGTTGGAGATGGACTAATGCCCACGCCTCCCGAGACCACCGGCTCCCTCCTGAACGAGGAGGAGTCCTCGCTCGTCGACCTGAACGCCGACTACACGGCCAAGTACGGGTTCCACGACGCCGAGAACTACCTCTACAAGGCGCCGAAGGGCATCAACCGCGAGATCGTCGAGAAGATCTCGGAGTTCAAGCAGGAGCCGCAGTGGATGCGCGACTTCCGCCTGAAGGCGCTGGACTACTTCCTCGCCCGCGAGCAGCCGACCTGGGGCAGCCCGATGCTGGCCGAGGTCGACTACGACGACATCCACTACTTCGTCCGCGCGTCCGAGCGCTCCGAGCGCTCCTGGGACGACGTCCCCGAGGACGTCAAGAAGACGTTCGACCGCCTGGGCATCCCGGAGGCCGAGCGCAAGTTCCTCTCCGGCGTCGGCGCGCAGTACGAGTCCGAGGTCGTCTACCACCAGGTGAACGAGGAGCTCGAGAAGCAGGGCGTCATCTTCACCGACATGGACACGGCGCTCCGCGAGCACCCCGAGCTCGTCCGCGAGTACTTCGCCACGGTGATCCCGCCGAACGACAACAAGCTCGCCGCGCTCAACAGCGCCGTGTGGTCGGGCGGCTCGTTCGTCTACGTCCCGCCGGGCGTCCACGTCGAGATGCCCCTGCAGGCCTACTTCCGCATCAACACGGAGAACATGGGCCAGTTCGAGCGGACGATCATCCTCGCCGACGAGGGCTCCTACGTGCACTACGTCGAGGGCTGCACCGCCCCGACGTACTCCAGCTCGTCGCTGCACTCCGCCGTCGTGGAGCTCATCGCCAAGCCGGGCGCCCGCATCCGCTACACGACCGTCCAGAACTGGTCCAACAACGTCTTCAACCTCGTCACGAAGCGCGCGATCGCCGAGCGCGACGCGACGGTCGAGTGGGTCGATTGCAACCTCGGCTCCAAGCTGACGATGAAGTACCCGGCCGTCTACCTGATGGGCGAGCGGGCGCACGGCGAGGTCCTCTCCATCGCCTTCGCCGGCAAGGGCCAGCACCAGGACGCCGGCGCGAAGATCGTCCACGCGGCGCCGAACACGACGTCGAACATCTTCGCCAAGTCGATCTCCAAGGACGGCGGGCGCTCGAGCTACCGCGGTCTGCTCGAGGTCGGCAAGGGCGCCGTCGGCTCCAAGTCCAAGGTCGTCTGCGACGCCCTGCTGCTCGACGACCAGTCGCGCACGGACACGTGGCCGACGATCCGCATCGACGAGGACCAGGTCGACATCGGTCACGAGGCCACGGTCTCGAAGGTCGGCGACGAGCAGCTCTTCTACCTCCAGTCCCACGGGATCGACGAGGAGGAGGCCGCGAAGCTCATCGTCAACGGCTTCATCGAGCCGATCGTCAAGGAGCTCCCGATGGAGTACGCGGTCGAGATGAACCGCCTGATCGAGCTCCAGATGGAAGGGAGCATCGGTTGAGCACGACCACCGCACCTGCACCTGTTTGGCTCTCGGCTCTCCGTAGCGGTGCTGCCGAGGAGCTCCCGCAGATCGCCATGCCGACCTTCCGCGGCACGCCGGGGTGGGAGTTCACCGAGATCCCCGAGCTCGACCTCGACGCCTTCCCCGCGGCGCAGACGGTCGATCCGTCGCTCGTCGGCTCCGCGGCCGACGACGCGCCGCGCGTCTTCGACCACCTGCCCGAGGGCACGATCCGCCTGACGCAGGTCGATCACGCCGTCGTGCCGGAGTCCGCCGCGCTGCGCGATCCGGCGACGAACAGCGCGATCGTCCTGCCGCTCGAGGTCGCCGCCGCCGAGCACCCCGACCTCGTCGAGCGGTACCTCGGCAAGATCGAGACCGCCCGCACGCCGTTCACGGCCCGCAACGACCGCGACTGGACCGGCGGCTTCTTCGTCTACGTCCCGCGCGGCGTGCAGCTCGACGCCCCCGTCCTCCTGACCCTGATCCAGGAGCAGGCCGGCCGCAGCGTCGCGCCACGCACCCTGATCGTGCTCGAGGACGGCGCATCCGCCGAGGTCTGGTCGCAGACGACGTCCGCGACCCCGGACCTCGAGGCGCTCGTCAACGGCGTCGTCGAGATCCACGTCGGCCAGAACGCGCGCCTGCGCTTCGTCGACGTGCAGGACCTGTCGGAGAAGTCGTGGATCTTCGGCGCCCAGCGCGCGACGATCGAGCGCGACGGCTGGATGGACTGGATCACCCTCGGCCTCGGCTCGGCCAAGGGCAAGGTCTTCCAGGAGACGTCGCTCGACGGCGCCGGCGCCCACGGCCGCGTGACCGGCGGCTACGCCACGCACGGCAAGCAGCACCTCGACTTCGACACGCTGCAGACGCACATGGCGCCCAACACGACGTCGGACCTCGCCTTCCGCGGCGTGCTGGCGGAGAAGAGCTCCACCGTCTGGCGCGGCATGATCAAGGTCGACGAGCTGGGCCAGCAGACCGACGCCTTCCAGGAGTCGCGCAACCTGCTCCTCGGACGCAAGGCCCACGCGGACAACATCCCGGGCCTCGAGATCGCGGCCAACGACGTCCGCTGCACCCACGCGGCGGCGATCGCGCAGATCGATCCCGAGCAGCTCTTCTACCTGCGCTCGCGCGGCCTGGGCCTGAACATGGCCCGCCGCCTCGTGATCGAGGGCTTCCTCGCGGAGCTCGTCACGCGGTTCGAGGAGGGCCCCGTGCGCGAGGCGCTCGGCGAGATCCTCCAGCGTCGCCTCGACGCCGTCCTGATCTAGGACGGAGGGCGGGACCGGGGCCGCCCTCCTCGGCCCCCGTCCGGCCGGGCGATGTCCCGTCCCCGGCGCGGACGGTGTCCCGGTCTGGCAGCATGCGCGCCGTGTCCCGGGTCGCACGACGCCCACCGACAGGCCGCGCCACGGCGGACGGTCGGCCTCCCGCCGCCCGCTCTGCCGGTCCCCGGTCCTCCCGGGGTCGCGTGCTCCGCGTCGTCGGCGCCGCCGTCGTATCTGCCGCCGCGATCGGTGCCGTGTCCGTCGCGCCGGTGTCCGCCGCCGACCGCCTGCGGGCCGACGGCAAGCCGCGCGTCGCGTCCTCGAGGACCGCGTCGCTGTGGGCCGACCGCGCCCGCGCCGCCGAGGCCGACGCTCCGGGCCTGTTCAGCGCGTCCGACGCGCTGCAGGTCCGCTCGGCGCCCGACGGCTCCCGCATCCTCAGCACCACGTCCGGCAAGCGCGTCCTGCTGCGTGGCGCCAACGTCAACGGGCTGGTCGACTACGGCGGCGCCCACGGCGCCGTGGCGGTCACCGCGCCGGACGGCGACCAGGCCCGGGCGCTCGGGCTGAACGTCGTGCGCCTGGCCGTCTCGTGGTCGCGGATCCAGCCCGCGCCGAACACGATCGACCAGGCCTACCTCGCGCAGGTGAAGAGCGCCGCCCGCGTGTTCGCCGACCGCGGGATCTACGTCCTGATCGACATGCACCAGGACCGCTACGCGGCGGGCCTCGGGCAGCCGTCCCTCACCGAGTCCGACGGCGCCCCGCGCTGGGCGATCGACGCGCAGGGCGCCTCCTGCGACCTGCTCCTCGGCACGCTGGGCGGGAACGCGACGTACTACACGACCGCGTGCGCCGCCAAGGCCGCCGAGGGCCTGTTCCAGAACCGCACCGTCGCCGGCCGCCCGCTCCAGGACTCCTACGGCGACGCCGTCGCGGCCGTCGCGGGGGTCGGGGCGACGCTCGGCCCGGCGTTCGCGGGCGTCGAGCTCTACAACGAGCCGCGCAGCACCGACCCGAGCCAGTCCGACGCCTGGCTCGCCCCGCAGCTCTGGCCGTTCTACGACCGGCTGATCAAGCGCCTGCGCGGCGCGGGCATGACGGCACCGATCTGGTTCGACAGCCCGGGGGAGGCCGCCTCGCGCTTCAACGCCGACGACGACCTCGTCTACGCGCCCCACGTCTACACCGACGTCTTCGGCGGCTTCCCGAACGACGGCACCCCGTCCCGCCTGAGCGCCGCGTACGACGACGTCCAGCGCAAGGCGCGCGCCTTCCGCGCCGCGCCGGTGGTGGGGGAGTACCCCGGCGCCCGGGGCGGCATCTGGGAGTCCTACCGGCAGAACGGCATGCGCTCGCAGGACCGCACCCTCGTCGGCTCGATCGTCTGGATCCTCAAGCAGCACCCGACGAAGGACTACGGCTGGGGCATCCTGCAGCCGTCCGGCGCGCTGCAGCCCGACGGGCAGGCCGCGTTCGACCTCGGCCGCCCGCGGCTCGTGGACTCCGCCCCGGGCGTGGTCAGCCAGGCGTTCGACGGCACGACGCTCACCGTCGTGACGCGCGGCGCCGGCGACGTCGAGCTCTGGAACGGGATGGCCCAGGGGGGCCTCGCGAGCCGCGGGCGCGCGGCGCAGCTCACCGTCGACGGCGCGCTGCCGACGGCGGCGATGACCGTCCGCGCGGGCTCGGTGGCGACGACCGTGCCGGGGGCCACGTTCGGCGGCCAGCGGCTGCGCGTGACGCTCCCCGCCGGCGAGCACACCCTGCGCCTGCGCCCCTGATCGCCGCCGGTCGGCGCGCGGCCCGGACGCGCGCCGTGCGAAGGTGGGGCCATGGCCGCGCCCGCGACTGACACCACCGTCCGGTCGCTGCTCGGCGCCGCCGACACGGTCGCCGCCGACGCCGCGGCGCTCGTCGGCCCGCTCTGCGCCGTCTCCTCGCCCTCGGGCGACCACACCGGCCTCGAGGCGTGCGTCGAGCTCGTCGTGGCCGCGCTCCCCGCCGACGCGGAGGTCGAGCGCCTCCCGTGCTCGACGACCGGCAGCGCCCCGGACCTGCTCGCGCGGATCCGCGGCTCCGGCACCGCCCGCATCGTCCTCCTCGGGCACCTCGACACCGTGATCCCGCACGACCGCCACCGGCCCGTCGAGGTCGACGGCGACCGCTGGACCGGCTCGGGCACGTTCGACATGAAGGGCGGCGACGCGCTGGCGATCGGCGTCCTGCGCGCGCTGGCCGCGACGCCGGGCGCCCGGGCGCTGTTCGCCGAGGCCGCCCTGCTGCTCGTGGCCGACGAGGAGTGGCGGACCGAGGAGTTCGCCCACGGGCCGCGCTTCCAGGACTGGGACGCGTGCCTCTGCTTCGAGGGCGGCGAGCGGACCGCCACGGGCGAGGAGGCGGTCGTCGTGCGGCGCAAGGCCGCGGCCGCGATCACCGTCGTCGCCGCGGGGGTCTCCGCCCACGCCGGGTCGAAGCCCGACGACGGCCGCAACGCGCTGCTCGCGCTCGCCCGGGTCGCGACCACGGCCGCCGCGGCCCACGACCCCTCGGGGCCGCAGCTGCTCAGCGTCGTGCCGACGATGGTCCGGAGCGGCACCGCCCTGAACGTCGTCCCCGACGACGGCGAGCTCGTCATCGACGTCCGGGCGGCGGCCATCGGCTCGCTCGAGGGCTTCCTCGCGAGCCTGCCGACGGAGCTCGACGGCGTGGCGCTCGCGCCGCGCTTCAGCCGCGTGTGGCCGGGGATGGACCACCGGGCCGCGTCGGCGCCCGTGCTGGCGCGGGCGGGCGCGCTGCTCGGCCGGCCGATCGTGGCGTCCAGCCGCGGCGGCGCCTCGGACGCCAGCCACCTCGCGTCGTGGACCCGGGTCGCGATCGACGGCCTGGGGCCGCTCGGCGGCGGGGCGCACGCGATCGACGAGCACGTCGACGCCGGCACGCTGCGGGACCGTGCCGCGGTCGCGCTCGCGGTGCTCGCGGGCGTCCTCGTGCCCTGATCGACCCCATGGGGACGGGCCGCTAGAGTCGCGCCGGTGACCGATCCCGCCCGCCGTCCCGAATCCGCCGACGAGGAGCTGCTCAGCGCCGAATGGGCGCAGGTCGAGACCGAGCTGACCGATCCGCAGCGGATCGACCGGATCGCCGCCGAGCTCGACATGGCGTTCTCGACGCTCTCGCACGTGCGCCGCGGCATCACGGTGTTCGGCTCCGCGCGGCTGGGCGAGGGCACCCCGGAGTACGAGCTGGCCCGCACCCTCTCGCGCCGGCTGGCGACCGAGGCCGGCGCGTCGGTGATCACCGGCGGCGGCCCCGGGATCATGGAGGGCGCCAACCGCGGCGCCCACGAGGGGGACGCCCGCTCGATCGGGCTCCTGATCGACCTGCCGTTCGAGACGGGCGCGAACCCGTACGTCGAGCTCGAGGTGCCCTTCCACTACTTCTTCACCCGCAAGGTCTCGTTCGTCCGCTACTCGGATGCGTTCGTCGCCATGCCCGGCGGCTTCGGCACCCTCGACGAGCTCTTCGAGGTCCTCTGCCTGGTCCAGACGAAGAAGATCCGCTGGTACCCGGTCATCCTCGTCGGGACGGCCTACTGGGGCGGGCTCGTCGACTGGATTCGCGAGCGCGTGCTCGCGGAGGGCCTGATCTCGCCCGGCGACGAGGATCTCATCACCTGCACCGACGACCTCGACGAGGTCGTCCGGATCTGCGGCGAGGCCTGCGACCTGCGGTCGGGGTCGGTCGCGCCGCCGGCCTGAGCGGCCGCTCTCGGTCGGCGACGCGGCGTTCCTCCCCTGGCGAGGAGCACCGGGCGCTCGCCCGGCGCGGCGCCGGGCGACCGCTCAGTGGTCGGCGACCGTGCCGCCCTCGGGGACGAGCGGGCGGCCCTCGCGGTCCCAGTCCAGGAGGCCGCCGCGCAGCGACCAGGCGTCGAAGCCCGCGTCGCGCAGCGCCTGGGCGGCGATCCCCGAGCGGCCGCCGACCCGGCAGTTGACGACGATCGTGGCGTCCCGGTCCAGCTCGCCGGCCCGGGCGCCGAGCTCGCCGAGCGGCAGGTGGACGGCGCCGTCGATGCGGCCGGCGTCCCACTCGTAGGTCTCACGGACGTCGACGAGCACCACGGTGCCGCGCTGCAGCGCCGTCGCGAGCTGGTCGCCGTCGACCTCGAGGCCGGGATGGTCGAAGACGCGGGAGGACATCAGCGCACGGTATCGGGCGGCGGGAACGGACCCGGGGCCGCTTGCGCGAGTCGGGCGGCCCGCGCGGAAGCAGGACCCGTAGAATGCTGGTATGGAGTCGATCGCCACCCCCGCCGACGTGGACGCGGTGCTCGTCGCCCGCCTCCGCGGTGCCGGGCTGCGCGTCACTCCGCAGCGGCTCGCCCTGCACCGCCTGATCGCCGCGAGCCCGCGGCACCTGACGGCCGAGGCGCTGCTGCGCGAGGCGGCGACGGAGCTCCCCGGGCTCGCGCTGCCGACGGTCTACTCGGCGCTGGAGCTCTTCGCGGAGCTCGGCGTCGTCCGACGCGTCGCCGCGCCCGGCGCCGCCCGCTACGACACCGACCCGTCCCCGCACGACCACTTCACGTGCGTGCGCTGTGGGCAACTGTACGACCTCGACACCAGCGCCGGCCGCGCCGCGGCCCGCCGGGCCGCCGAGGGTGCCGGCCACGCGGTCGAGTCGGCCACGGTCGTGGTCAGCGGCGTCTGCGCCGCCTGCCTCGCCTGAGCAGCGCGCCACCGGTCACGGGCGACCGGCGCGGCGCAGGTCTGGGGCCCACGGCCGGGTGTACGCCGTGGTCCGCCGCCACACGGGACGGATCCCGGCGGCGTCGTAGGATCGGGGTCATGTCCGATCTCGGGTCCTCGCTGTACGCCATCCCGGAGGAGTTCGTGGAGTTCCGCGACCTCGTCCGCCAGATCGCCCAGGAGCAGATCAAGCCGCGATCGTCCGAGATCGACGCGACCGGCGAGTACCCGTGGGACATTCGCAAGCTGCTGGGCGAGCAGGACATCCTCGGGCTCGCCGTCCCGGAGGAGTACGGCGGGACGCACATGGGCACGCTCATGCTGCAGATCGCCGTCGAGGAGATCGCCAAGGTCGACGCCTCCTGTGCGCTGATCCTGATGATCCAGGAGCTCGGCTCGCTGCCGATCCGGCTGTTCGGGTCCGACGAGCTGAAGCAGCGCTTCCTGCCGAAGATCGCGACCGGTGAGTGGTCGCCGGCGTTCGCGCTGTCGGAGCCCGAGGCCGGGTCCGACCCGGGCTCGATGAAGACCCACGCCGTCCGCGACGGCGACGAGTGGGTCATCAACGGCGGCAAGAACTGGATCACCAACACGTCGATCGCGGACTTCTACGTCGTCTTCGCGAAGACCGATCTCGAGTCCGGCCGCGTCACGGCGTTCGTGGTGGAGAAGGAGCGCGAGGGCTTCTCGTACGGGCCGCTCGAGCACAAGATGGGCATCAAGGGCTCGCCGACGGGCTCCCCGGTCTTCGACGACGTCCGCGTCCCGCACGAGAACGTCGTCGGTGAGGTCGGCCGCGGCATGTCCGTCGCCCTCGGCACGCTCGAGCGCACGCGCCTGGGCGCCGCGGCCCAGGCCGTGGGCATCGCCCAGGGCGCGATCGACTACGCCACGGAGTACGCGCAGGGCCGCATCGCGTTCGGCAAGCCGATCTCGACGTTCCAGGGCCTGCAGTGGAAGCTCGCGGACGCGGAGACGAAGACCGCCGCGGCGCGCGAGCTGCTCTACAAGGCCTGCGCGATGGCGGACCGCTCGGTCCGCGGCGACGGCTTCGGCAAGTGGTCGTCGATGGCGAAGCTCTTCGCGTCGGACACCGCGATGGACGTCACGGTCGACATGCTCCAGATCCTGGGCGGCTACGGGTACGTCAAGGACTACCCGATGGAGCGCTTCATGCGCGACGCGAAGATCACCCAGATCTACGAGGGCGCCAACGAGATCCAGCGGGTGGTGATCGCCCGCTCGATGGTCGGCTGAGCGGTGGGGCCGGGCGCGTCCGCCGGGGTGCCCGCGGGCGTGTCGGACGGGCCGCTCGCGGGCCGTCGGCCGGGCGCGACGCAGCCGCGGGGCGACGGATCCCGTGTCCCTCCCTGCCGACGGTACGCGTGGCGTACGCTGGGCGTATGAACGCTCGGTTGCCCCTCGTCGTCGCCGTGGCGGGCGTCTGTGTGGCATCGACGGTCGCGTACCTGCTGATGGGCAGGTGGACGAGCACCGAGGGCGTCCGCCTGGTGCAGCAGATCGGCGTGATCGGGACGGTCGTCGGCGTGATCGTCGGGGCGCTGGCCCTGATCACGGGCCGGCTGGCCGACTACCGGGAGCCCGCCAGCGACGAGGAGTTCGAGAAGGTCGTCGCGCGCTCCGAGTACCTCGCCGCCCAGGGCCTCGCGGTGGAGCCCGACGAGGGGGAGTTCCTCGCCAAGGACCCGTACGACGACACCGACTTCGCGGAGCTCGTGCGCGACGCGCTGGACGACCTCCCCGACCTCCTGATCGGCGTGCTCCAGGGCAACGTCGCGGTCGTCATCTCCGACGACGGCCGGCGCCACGGGGCCTACGGGCTCTACATGGGCGACGGCGCCACCCGGGACGACCACTCCGACCGGATCATGATCTTCCGCGACACCCTGCGCCGCGACTTCGGGCACGACCCGGACCTGCTGCGCGAGCAGGTCACGATCACCGTCCGCCACGAGCTCGCCCACCACGTGGGCTTCGACGAGCTCGGCGTGCGCGACCTCGGGCTGTAGCTCGATGGTTGATTCGACCGCGGTCGTGGATGTGGGGTGCGCTCCGGGCGGTGTCCTGGGTCGCACGATGCCGAGAGCCAGACTGGAAGTCTGACGGAGGTGCCGGGTGGCGTCAGGTGCCGTCCGGGACGTGCACCACGCCGCGAGATCGTGGAATCCATCATCTAGGAGCCGTCGGCCGGCGGCCGCCCGAGCGCGGCCAGCGCGTCCGCGGACGCCTCCACGGCGTCGGCGAGGGCCGCCAGCGCCCGCGCCCCGGCCTCGCGGTCCTCGGGCGCGACGCTGTCGGCGACCCCCTGCCGCCAGGCGCGGACCTTGACCCGGCGCTCCGCGGTCGCCGCGCGGCCCTCGTCGGTCAGCGCGAGCAGGACGACCCGCCCGTCGGCCGCGTCGCGCGACCGCTCGACGAGTCCCTGCGACTCCAGCTTGCGGACCATCGTCGTCGCCGTCGGCGCCGCCATCCCCGCGATCTCCGCGAGCGTGCCCACGGCCAGCGGCTCGGGCGCATCGAGCAGCGGCTCGACGAGGTGGTACTGCGGCATCGAGAGCAGACCGAGGTGCTGGTTGCCGTGCCCGCGGACCCGGCGCAGGGCGCGCGTGAGCCGGGTCATCTGCTGCACCAGCGGCCCGGGGGCGGCGGGGGCGCCCTCGGGGGCGCCGGGCTCTGCGGGCTCGGTCTGCGGCATCGGTCCCCGGGATGATGGCGTGTCCCGGTGCGGAGCGGAGGAGCGGACATGCGCCTGCCGACCGTCACCGCCGCCCGGGCCGCGTGTTGACGATCGGCGCGCACCTCGCCGACGGCGGAGTCGACGCCCGTCGCCGAGCGCTGAGGCCGGGTCGACGCCGGTCGCGCCGACGGGAGAGACGGCGCCCGCGTCCCGGCCGGGACGGTGCGCCGCCCTGCGACGCCGACGCCGTGCCGCATCCGTTCGCCGCACGGGGGCGTAGGTTCGAGGAGATGGCCGGACCCCTGAGCACGTCCCTCCGCGCCGCCGCGTGCGTCGCCGCGATCGCCGCCGGCGCCGGCCTGATCGGTTGCGGCGGGGACGACGACGCCGGGCCCTCGGCCGCGGTGACGGGCACGACGGCGTCTCCGGCGACCACCACCGCCCCGCGCGGCGCCACGACGACGGAGGCCACGCCGGGGACGGGCACGACGACCGAGCAGGTGCCGCCCGGCGGGACGACGGACGCCACGCCGCCCACCGGTGCCGACCCGCCGAGCGCGGTGCCGCCGGACGTCGAGCGCCGCGTCTTCCCGAACGTCGTGCCGCTCAAGCGCGTCCCGCAGACCGCGGATCGCGACGCCGACGCGACGACCCGGCGGATCGCCGAGCGGTGGTTCTCGCTCGTGCGGCAGGGCAAGGACGCGCAGGCGGGGGCGTTGATGGCGAACGGCTCGCGGTTCGCCAACGTCGCCGTCGCGCTGCTGCCTGACCGGGCGGCCCGCACCGAGGCGGCGGAGAGCCTCCCGTGCGGCGCCGTGCCGACGGCGGTCGGCGGGGCCCGCGGCGGCTACGTCGTCCTCACGCTGAAGCTCGTCAACAAGGCCGGCCAGCCCCCGTGCGACGGCGCCGGCAACCCGGTCGCCGTCTCGCTGCACGTGAAGGACGGCAAGATCGACGACTGGGTCCGGGTCGGCGCCGACGACGCCCCGATCAACCAGGGCACGCCGGTCTAGGGGCGATCGCCGGGCGGGACGCCGGCCAGGGACGGTCGTCGCCGATGACGGCGGGAACGGTCGGGGACGGGGAGCCCCGCAACGGCCCCGGCCGCTGGACCACCCGTCCGCCGCGGCGCCCCGGACGGCGGGTGCGTCGGACGTCAGGACTGTCGGGGGCTCCGGTCGCGCCCGTAGGGTCGGTCCATGCGCATCGGGATCCTCACCGCCGGCGGCGACTGTCCCGGCCTCAACGCCGTCATCCGCGCCGCGGGGCGCAAGCTGCTGCGGGAGGGCCACCAGCCGGTGGGGCTGCTGCGCGGGTACCGCGGGCTCGCCTACCAGGACCACCGGGAGCTCGACCACGACGCGCTCTCGGGCCTGCTGCCGCTGGGCGGCACGATCCTCTCGACGTCGAGCTACGACCCGTTCCGTCACGACGACGGCCCGCAGCTGGTCCGCGACGCGATGGCTCGCGGCGACGTCGACGCGGTGATCGCGATCGGCGGCGAGCACACGATGGAGATCACCCGGCAGCTGCACGACGAGCTCGACCTGCCCGTGGTCGGCGTGCCCAAGACGATCGACAACGACATCGTCGGCACCGACCGCACCTTCGGCTTCGACACCGCCGTCCACGTCGCCACCGAGGCGATCGACCGTCTGCACTCCACCGCGCAGTCGCACGACCGCGTGATGGTCGTCGAGGTGATGGGCCGCAACGCCGGCTGGATCGCCGTGACGGCCGCCATCGCGGGCGGCGCCGACGGCGTGCTCGTGCCCGAGGTCGACGTCCCGGTCGAGAAGATCGCCGCGACGATCCGCCAGCGCCACGACCGCGGCAAGGACTTCTCGATCATCGTGGTCTCCGAGGGCGCGCGGCTGGCGTTCGAGGACGGCCGCAGCCACAAGGTCGTCGCCAACGCCGAGACCGACGAGTACGGCTACGAGCGCCTCGGCGGCATCGGCAACGCCCTCGCCGCCGAGCTCGAGTCGGCGACGGGCTACGAGACCCGCGTCGTCGTGCTCGGCCACATCCAGCGCGGCGGCACGCCGACCGCGACCGACCGCGTGCTCGCCACCCGCTACGGCGTCGCGGCCGCCGAGACGGTCCTCGCCGGCACCTTCGGCACCATGGTCGCGCTGCGCGGCGCCGAGATCGAGCCGATCCCCCTGGAGACCGTCGTGGGCGTCAAGGGCATCGACCTGCGGCTGCTGGAGCTGGCCGAGGTCTTCTTCTGACAGAGGTGCGAGGATCCGGCGCGATGCGGATCGTCACCGTCGTGGGCAACCGGCCCCAGTTCGTGAAGGCCGCGGCCGTCTCGCGGCGGCTGCGCGAGCGGCACGAGGAGGTGCTGATCCACACCGGGCAGCACCACGACGACGCGCTGTCGGCCGTCTTCTTCCGCGAGCTCGACCTGCCGGCGCCCGACCACGAGCTGCGGCTCGGCGGCGGAACGAACCTGCAGCAGACCTCGCGCATGATCGCCGAGCTCGAGGCGCTGATCGTCGCCGCGCGCGACGCCGGGCCGGTCGACGCGGTGCTGGTCTACGGCGACACGAACACGACCCTCGCCGGCGCCCTGGTCGCCGCGGACCTCGGCATCCCGATCGCGCACGTCGAGGCGGGGATGCGCTCGTTCGACCGCCGGATGCCGGAGGAGCGCAACCGCGTCGTCACCGACCATCTCGCGCAGCTGCTGCTCGTCCCGACCCCGACCGCGACGCGCAACCTCGAGCGCGAGGGCCTCGCGGACCTCACCGTCGACGTCGGCGACGTGATGACGGATGTGACGCTGTTGGTCCACCCGCGCGCCCGCGAACGCGCCGACGCGTGGCTCGCGGAGCGCGACCTGACGCCCGGCGGCTACCTGCTCGCCACCGCCCACCGGGCAGGCAACGTCGACGACCCCGCGCGGCTGGCGGCGCTCGTCGACGTGCTGACCGCCGCGGCGACCGCGGAGCGCCCGCTGGTCCTGCCGCTGCACCCGCGCACCGCCGCCCGGCTGCGGGAGCACGGCCTCGACGAGCGCCTGCGCAGCGCGCCCGGCGTGCGGCTCGTCGACCCGGTCGGCCCGCTGGACTTCGCGACGCTCCTCGTCGGCGCCGACGCGGTCCTGACGGACTCCGGCGGCGTGCAGAAGGAGGCGTACCTCGCGGGCGTCCGCTGCGTCACGCTGCGCGACACGACGGAGTGGGGCGAGACGGTGACCGCCGGCTGGAACGCGCTGGTCGACCTCAACGCCCGCGCCGCCGTCGACGCGATCGACGTGCCGTTGCCGCCCGTCCGCCCGGACGTCTTCGGGGACGGGCAGGCGGGGGAGCGCGTCGTGACGGCGCTCGAGCGCGCGTTCGGCTGACGAGCGCTCCTACTTCGGCGCCATCCGGATCGCGCCGTCGAGGCGGATCGTCTCGCCGTTGAGCAGCGGCTGGCTGATGATGAACGCCGCGGTGTCGGCGTACTCGGCGGGCTTGCCGAGGCGGGGCGGGAACGGCACCTGGGCGCCGAGCGCGTCGCGGACGTCCTGGGGCAGCTCCGCCAGCAGCGGCGTGTCGAAGAGTCCCGGCGCGATCGTCATGCAGCGGATGCCGTAGCGCGCGAGGTCGCGGGCGACGGGCAGGGTCATGCCGACGATCGCGCCCTTCGACGCCGAGTAGGAGACCTGCCCGATCTGGCCGTCGAACGCGGCGACCGACGCCGTGTTGACGAGGACGCCGCGCTCGCCGTTCTCGTCGGGCTCGTTGTCGGCCATCGCCGCGGCGGAGAGGCGGACGGCGTTGAAGGTGCCGAAGAGGTTGATCCGCACGACGCGCTCGAACGAGGCGATCGGGAGCGGTCCCTTCCTGTGGTGGTAGGTCTGCTGCGGGTGGCCGATGCCGGCGCACGAGACCGTGGCCCACAGCGGGGCGGCCTCGACGGCGGCGTCGACCGCGGCCTGGACCTGGGCCTCGTCGGTGACGTCGGTCGTGACGAACCGCGCGCGCTCGCCGAGCTCGGCGACCAGCTCCGTGGCCCGTTCCTCCTGGATGTCGGCGATCGTCACGAACGCGCCCTCGGCGTGCAGCCGGCGGGTGGTCGCCTCGCCCAGTCCGGAAGCGCCGCCGGTGATGAGGGCGCTCTTGCCCTTGATATCAGCCATGCGACCCACACTAGCGGCGGCTGGCCGCGCGGCCAGGAGCCGCCGACCGTCACGGCGTACGCCCCGCGGCGCCCGCGACCGACCCGCCCGGGGACCCACGGCGGACGGCGTCGAGGTGCCACGGCGGACCGCCCGTGGGACCCATGACGGGCGCTCCACGTGCGGAGGGCGGACGCCGGGACGGGCGCGCCGGCGCCCGGCGGACCCTCCTCGCTCAGGCGTTCCAGCGGACGAGCGCGGGCCGTCCGCGCTCCGCTCCGAGCACCGACACCGTGGCGGTCCCGAGGACCAGCTGCGCCCCGAACCCGGCCGGCTGCTCGAGCCAGCGCGCAGCCAGGATCCGCAGCAGGTGCCCGTGGGCGACGACGAGGACCGCCGCGCCGGGGGTGTCGTGCGGCGCGCGCGGGTCGGCGTCGTCGACGGCGTGCCGGCCGGCGGCGACGGCGCGCGCGATCGCCCGGTCCGCGCGGACGCCGACGTCGTCGATCGACTCGGCCCCCGGGGTCGCGGTGGTCCACGACGTCCAGCCGGGCTGCCCCTCGCGCAGCTCGGCGGTCGTGCGGCCCTCCGCGGCGCCGTAGTCGCGCTCCTGCAGGTCGTCGTCGAGCTCCGGCACCGCGCCCGGCAGCGCGAGCTCCAGCGTCTCGCGGGCGCGGTACAGCGGCGAGCAGCGGATCGCCGCGAAGCGCTCGGCCTCCAGGCGGCCGCGCAGCGACGCGGCCTGCTCGCGCCCCTTGTCCGTCAGCGGGATGTCCGTGCGGCCGGTGTGGCGGCCGTCGCGCGCCCACTCGGTCTCGCCGTGGCGGACGAGCCAGAGGCGGACCGAGACGGCCTCGGAGGACCCGGCCTCGGCGCCGGGCGTGCCCGCCGGGCCCGGCGCGGGACGCTCGGCGCCCGGGGCTCCGGACCCGCCCGCCATCACGCCTCGAAGGCGCCGTCGGCCCGCGCCTGGGTCAGCGCGGCCTCGTCGGCGATCACGAGCAGGGTCTCCGCGGGCAGCAGGCTCGCGGGCGCCTCGACGCCCTGCGTCGTGAGCGTCCGCGAGAGCGCCTCGGACTTGCCCTCGCCGGTCACGAGCAGGATCAGGTGTGGGGCGGCCCGCAGCGCCGGCAGGGTCAGCGAGACGCGCTCCGGCGGCGGCTTGGGGGAGTCGACGACGGCGACCGTCACGCCGTCGGCCTCGAGCGCCGGGTGGCGGGGGAACAGCGATGCGGTGTGGCCGTCCTCGCCGAGCCCGAGCAGGACGACGTCGAGGGGCTCCGCGCCGAGGTCGTGCGCGTACGCGCGGGCGCGGTCCGCGGCGGTCCCGGACTCCGGCAGGCGGTGCAGGACGTAGCCGCGGTCGCGGCCGATCGCGTCGTCGACGAGCCGCGCGTTGGAGTCGTCGTCGCCGTACGGCACGCAGCGCTCGTCGGCGAGGAAGACGTCGACCGCGGGCCAGTCCTCCACGAGCGACGCGAGGCGCTCGTAGGCCCCGACCGGCGTCCCGCCGCCCGACAGCGCCAGGCGCACGCGCGCGGCGCCGCCGGCCCGGACGGCGGCGATCGCCTCGGCCAGCGCGCGGGCGGCGACGTCCTTGGCGGCCTCGGCGTCGGCGACCGGGACGACCCGGAAGCCGCCCGTGGCGGTGAGGTCGGTGGGACGGACGATCGGGTCGGGCATCAGCGTGCCTCCGGGGGTGTCGGGCCGAACGGCCCGGTGGCCTCCGACGCGCGGATCACGTGCATGACCGCGTTGATCAGGGCCAGGTGGGTGAACGCCTGGGGGAAGTTGCCGAGGTGCCGGCCGGTCTTCGGGTCGAGCTCCTCGGCGTAGAGCTGCAGGTCCGAGGCGAAGCTCAGGAGCCGCTCGCAGAGGGCGCGGCCGCGCTCGACCTCGCCGATCTCGACCAGCGCGGAGACGAGCCAGAAGGAGCAGATCGTGAACGTGCCCTCCTCGCCCGACAGGCCGTCGTCGGTCTCCTCGACCTTGTAGCGCAGGACGAGGCCGTCCTCGGTCAGCTCGTCGGCGATCGCCAGGACCGTCGCGCGGATGCGCGGGTCGTCGGGCGGCAGGAACCGCACCAGCGGCATCATCAGGAGCGACGCGTCGAGCGCGTCGGTGTCGTAGTGCTGGCGGAACACGCCGCGCTCGTCGACGCCGTTCGTGCAGATGTCGGCGTGGATCTCGTCGGCGATCGCCTGCCAGCCGACGGCGATCTCGTGCTCGCCCCGCAGCTCCGCCAGGCGGGCGCCGCGGTCGAGCGCGACCCAGCACATGACCTTCGACGAGGTGAAGTGCTGGAGCTCGCCGCGGACCTCCCAGATGCCGGCGTCCGGCTCGCGCCAGTGCGCGATGGCTTCGGCGACCTGCTTCTTCAGGATCGGCCAGATCGACTCCGGCAGCTGGTCGCGGGAGCGCGTGTGGAGGTAGATCGAGTCGAGCATCGCCCCCCAGACGTCGTGCTGGTTCTGGTGGTACGCGCCGTTGCCGATGCGCACCGGGCGGGCGCCGTCGTAGCCCTCCAGGTGGTCGAGCTCGAACTCGTCGAGCTGCCGCTCGCCCCGGATCCCGTACATCACCTGCAGGGGCGTGTCGCCCTTCGCGACGTCCTGGATGAAGTAGAAGAAGTCGTTGGCCTCCTCGTCGAAGCCCAGGGTGTAGAGGCCCCAGAGCATGAACGTGGAGTCGCGGATCCAGGAGTACCGGTAGTCCCAGTTGCGCTCGCCCTGTGGGGTCTCCGGCAGGGACGTCGTCGCCGCGGCGAGCATGGCGCCGGTCGGCGCGAAGGTCAGGCCCTTCAGCGTGATCGCCGAGCGCTGCAGGTGCGTCCGCCACGGGTGGTCGGGGAACTCGCCGTGGCTCAGCCACTCGTGCCAGAAGTCGGCCGTGTAGTTCAGCCGCGCGTGGGCGTCCTCGTACGTCTGCGGCCCGCCGTGGTGGGACCACGACAGCGCGATGAAGTGCGTGTCGCCGGCGCGGACGGTCGTGCGGGCGCGGGCGCGCTGGGCCTCGAAGCCGAGGCGCAGGTCGGTCGTCAGCGTCAGCTCGGTGGTGCCCTCGGGGTCCTTGATCTTGCCGATCCCGTAGCCCTCCGACCCGTACTCCCAGCGGCCGTGGCGCTGGCCGTAGTCGAAGACGGGCTCGCACTCCATGTACATCTCGACGTAGCCGTTGACGCAGCGGATCGTCCGCAGCAGCACGTGGTCGGCGTCGTCGTCGGTGGGGGAGCGGCGGTGGCTCTCGGAGCGCTCGGCCTCGTGGTGCCAGGGGCCGACGAGCAGCGCGTCGCGGACGACGACCCAGCCGGTGCGGGTGCCCCAGGTGGTCTCCAGGATCATCGTGCCCGGCAGGTACCGCCGGCCCGCGGGGACGGCCTGGCCGACCGGCGCGACCCGGAACTGCCCGGCGTCGCGGTCGAGGATCGCGCCGAACACCGAGGGGCTGTCGTGCCGCGGCAGGCACATCCACTCCACGCTGCCCGATGGCGCGATCAGCGCGTTGCTCTCGCAGTCCGAGACGAACGCGTAGTCGGCGATCGGGGGGTACGCCGAGTTGGGGTTCGGTCGATCGACGGGACTCAGGTGCACGAAAGCAGCCTCCGGGCTGTGGCGAGGGCGCCGATGTAGCCGTCGTCGGGCACGAGGGTGCGGCGGAGCGCGCGACCGAGCACGCCCGCCTCCCCGCGGGAGGCGCCGAGGACGGTCCAATGACGTTCGGTGCTGGTGTGTTCGCCGACGGACGAGTAGACGTCCGTGCGGCTGGCCCGCAGGCCACCGCGGTTGCGGTCCAGGGAGAAGACGGCGCCGTCGCGCGAGGTGATCGTCGCGCCGGCGAGGCCCTGCACGCCGACGTCGGCGGGGCTCAGCCGCAGCGCCACCTCGGCACCCGACGCGTCGCGCGTCCGGCCGAGCTCGGCGGTCCAGCCCAGGCGGTCGCCGAGCCAGCCGAGGAACAGCCACGCGGCGGTCTCCGACCCCGGCTGGTGACGGACCTGCACGTCGGCGATCGACCGCAGCTCCGCGCGGCGCTGCGCCGGCTCGTAGTGGGCCGCCAGGCGCAGTCGCCACGGGGTTGCCCGCAACCACGACAGATCGACGATCGACAGGCCGTGGTCGTCGATCAGCCGCTGCGCGCCGTCGAGCCCCGCCGTGAACTCCGCCGCGTCGCCCGAGTCCAGCAGAACGGTCTGCCCCAGGGCCCCCAGCGACTCGAGCGCCACGACGTGGCCGTGGGGCGCCCAGAGGAGGGTCGGGACGTCGGTCATGACCATCGGGTCGACGATCGAGTCCAGCCGCGTGAGGTGCCGTTCGGCGACGTCGAGCGTGACGAGCTCGGTCGATGCCTCGTCCGGCGTCCCCTCGTGGACGGTCGCGATCGTGACGCGCGCCGACAGGCCCTTCCGCCGGCCGTGCACCCGGACGAGGACGGTCCGCGACGGCGCGTTGCGGCCGACGGCGTCGAGCCGCCGGACGATCTCGCCGGTGTAGTCGGCGTCGACGACCACGACGAGGTTCAGCGCGCGGGCCGGCAGCTTGCCGCCGGCGCGGTGGAAGCGCTCGCGCTCGAGCGCGAGCATCGCCTCCTCGACGGCGCCGGGGTCGACGTCGTCCTGCTGCCAGACCGTGTGCTCGACGGCCAGGCCGTCCGGGTTCGACACCCCGGGACGGGCGGTGTCCGTGCGCTCGGGGGCCATGGTCAGATCGCCCGCCAGCGGTCGCCGGGCAGGAGGATCCGGCGGGCGGTCTTCGGGCCGGCGGTGCCGGCCGGGTACTCGTCGGGGGCCCCGGACGACCGGCCCCAGGCGGTGAGGATCGGGTCCATGACCGTCCACTGCGCCTCGACCTCGTCCGCGCGGGTGAACAGCGTCGCGTCCCCGCGCATCGCGTCGGTGACCAGCCGCTCGTAGGCCTCCGGGGACGCCGAGAGGAACGCCGTGCCGTACGAGAAGTCCATCGTCACCGGGCGCAGGTTCATGCCCGATCCCGGGACCTTCGCGGCGAGCTTGATCGACACGTGCTCGTCGGGCTGGATCGAGAAGACGATCTGGTTGGGCTCGACGGTCGTGCCGTCGAACGCGTTGTGCGGCACGGGCCGCAGCGTCACCGCGATCTCGGTCAGCTTGCGCGAGATCCGCTTGCCGGTGCGGATGTAGAACGGCACGCCGGCCCAGCGCCACGTGTCGACCTCCAGGCGGAGCGCCACGAACGTCTCGGTCGTCGAGGACTCTGGGACGTCCGGCTCCTCGAGGTAGCCGTGGACGTCCTCGCCGCCGATGGAGCCCGGGCCGTAGCGCCCGCGGACCGCGACCTCCTCGATGCGGTCCGGGTCGATCGGCGTGATCGCCCGGAGGACCTTCACCTTCTCCGTGCGGATGTCGTCGGCCGTGAACGTCGTCGGCGGCTCCATCGCCAGGTTGCACAGGAGTTGCAGCAGGTGGTTCTGGACGAGGTCGCGCAGCGCGCCGGAGGTGTCGTAGTAGCCGGCGCGACCCCCGACCCCGACGGACTCCCCGGCCGTGATCTGCACCGACTGGATGTGGTTGCGGTTCCAGAGCGGCTCGAACAGCCCGTTGGCGAAGCGCAGCGCCAGGAGGTTCTGGACCGTCTCCTTCCCCAGGTAGTGGTCGATCCGGTAGACCTGATCCTCGCGCAGGACGCCCAGGACCCGGGCGTTGAGGGCGAGGGCCTCGGCCTTGGTGGTCCCGAACGGCTTCTCGATGATCACCCGCACGTCGGACTCGGCGCGATCGGACAGACCGTGGGCACCGAGCTGCTCGATGATCGGGCCGAAGAAGCGCGGGGCGGTCGAGAGGTAGAAGACGCGGTTGAGCGCCTGTCCGGCGCGGTCGTCCAGCGCCTTCAGCCGCGGGGCCAGCTCGGAGTAGGCGGCGTCCTCCTCGAAGCCGCCGGAGACGAACGAGACCGTGCTCAGGAAGGTCTCCATGACGAGCTCGTCGCAGGGGCGCCGGGAGTGCTCCCGGATCGCCTCCTCGACGAGGGCGCGGTAGCCCTCGTCGTCGAGGTCGTCCATCGCGACGCCGACGAGCCCGAAGCGCTCCGGCAGCGCCCCGTCGTGGGCGAGGTTGTAGAGCGCCGGCAGCAGCTTGAGCTTCGACAGGTTGCCCGTGCCGCCGAAGATCACGAGGACCGACGACGGCGGGGGCAGCTGGTCGAGCCCCTCGCCGAGGGGGTTGGCGTCCTGCGTGATCTCGGTGCTCATGGAGACGGGCGACCGGCGCGCGGGCGGTCAGTCGTTCCGCTTGACGGCGTGTCCGCCGAACTGGTTGCGCAACGCGGCGAGCACCTTGGACCCGTAGTCGTCCTCGGTCCGCGACGCGAAGCGCGCGAACAGGGACGCCGTGATCACGGGCAGCGGCACGCTCTCGTCGAGCGCGGCCTCGATCGTCCAGCGGCCCTCGCCGGAGTCGTCGACCCACGGCTGCAGCGCGTCGAGGCCGGTGCCCTCCTGCTCGAACGCCCGGGCGGACAGCTCGTTGAGCCACGAGCGGACGACGGAGCCCTGCTCCCAGAGGTGCGCCACGCGGGCGAGGTCGAGCTCCGGGTTGTTCTTGTGCAGGAGCGCGAAGCCCTCGGCGAACGCCTGCATCATCCCGTACTCGATGCCGTTGTGGACCATCTTCACGTAGTGGCCCGAGCCGGAGCCGCCGACGTGCTCCCAGCCGCGGTCGCCGATGACGTGACGCGACTTCTCGTTCGTCTCGGGCGCCAGCGAGTCGAGCACGGGGGACAGGGTCTCCACGGCCTGGGACGGGCCGCCGACCATCATGCAGTAGCCGACGTCGAGGCCCCAGACGCCGCCGGAGGTGCCGACGTCGAGGTAGTGGATGCCCTTGCCCGACAGCTCGTCGGCGCGGGCGGCGTCGTCGCTCCAGCGGCTGTTGCCGCCGTCGATGATCACGTCGCCCGACGACAGCAGGCCGCCGAGGGCCTGGACGGTCGAGATCGTCGGGTCGCCGTGGGGGACCATCACCCAGACGTGGCGCGGGGCCTCCAGGGCGCCGACCAGGTCCTCGAGCGAGCCGACGGCGCGGGCGCCGGTCTCCTCGGCCAGCGCGGCGGCGAGGTCGGCGTCGCGGTCGTACGCGACGACGTCGTGGTCGTCGCGGCGCAGCCGGCGGACCATGTTGCCGCCCATCTTGCCGAGTCCGATGAACGCGATCTGCATCAGGAGTCCCCCTGGATGGCGGTGGTCAGTGCGGCCAGGCTCTCGAGCCAGTCGCTGCCCAGGCTGACCCGCAGGACGGGTCGGTCGTGGGCGCCCAGCGTGCGCAGGTCTCCCTGCGACTGGGCGTGGAAGAGCGTGCGGAACGAGGTGGTCGGATTGGACGGCTCGTCTTCCGAGTCCGGGGCGGGGATGGTCCGCTCGGCCCGCGGGTCGTGCTCGAGGATCAGGTAGCGGCCCACGGCCGGCCCGCCCTTGTGCAGCTGCCCGGTCGAGTGCAGGTAGCGCGGCCCGAAGCCCGTCGTGATCGCGGCGTCGGTGCGGCCCGCCAGCGCGGTGCGCAGGCGCCCGACCTCGGCGGCGGCGTCGGCGCTCGGCGGCAGGTAGGCCAGGATCGCCAGGTACTCGGGGGCGGCGAGGCCGTCCACGAACGCGAGGACGGCGGCCGGGTCGACCTCGTCGGCGCCCGGGATCGGCGTGCCGTCGGCGACCTCGGCCAGGACGACCTTCGTGGCGTCCTTGGCGGCCTGCACGTCGGGCTGGTCGAACGGGTTGATACCGAGGCCCCAGCCGACGACCGCGGTGGCGACCTCGGCGGCGGCGAAGGCGGCGCCCAGCGCGCCGTCGCCCGCGACGATCAGCTCGAGCACCGGCACGCCGGCGGCGGTCGACTCCTCGATCGCCGCGGTCAGCTCCGCGTCGTCCTCCGTCCCCCGCAGCACGAGCAGCTGGCGGTCGGAGGAGACCGTCGGGAGCCGGCCGTGGTCGGCGGCGGGATCGTCGACGACCGGCAGGACGCCGTGGCCGTGCTTGCCCGTGGACTCGGCGACGAGCTGCTCCAGCCACAGGCCGAACGAGCCGAGGCGCGGGTCCTGCACCCGCAGCGCGAGCTTGTCGCGGCCGGTCTTCGCGAGCGCGGCGATCGCGGCGCCGAGCCGGACGGCGGCGTTCTGCTCGACCGGGGCCCTCGACGCCTCCAGCGCGCCGACGGCGCCGTGCAGCAGGGCTCCGAGGTCGGCGCCGGTCAGCGCGGCGGGGACGGTCCCGAACGGCGAGAGCGCGCTGTAGCGGCCGCCGATCTCGGGGTCCCCGTGGAAGATCGCGCGGAACCCGTGGGCCTTGGCCATCGCCTCGAGCCCGGAGCCCGGGTCGGTGACGGCGACGAACGCCTTGCCGTCCGGGTTGCGCGACCAGAAGTGGCGGAAGAGCGAGACCGTCTCGAGCGTGCCGCCGGACTTCGTGGAGACGAGCACGAGCGTGCGCTCCGGCTCCGTGGCCGCGTCGACCGTGGCGACCGCGTCGGGGTCCGTCGAGTCGAGCATGCGCAGGCGCAGGCGGCCGTTCTGCGGGCCGCTCCAGTGCCAGACGACCTCCGGGGCCAGCGACGACCCGCCCATGCCGACGAGCACGACGTCGGTGAAGCCCTCGCTCGCGACGGCGGCGGCCAGGTCCTCGAGCGTGGTCTGCTCTTCGAGCCCGCGGGCCGGCGCGTCGAGCCAGCCGAGCCGGTCCGAGACCTCCGCCTGGCCGGCGGGCCCCCACAGCGTGTCGTCGCGGTCCCACAGCCGTTCGGGGACGCGTTCCTCGGCGGCGCGCGCCACCTCCGCGTCGACGGCGAGCCGCTGCTCGTCGGTCAGGTGCCAGCGGAGGGCGGGGGGCGTGGGGTCGCTCATCGGGACGGGAGCTCCTCGAGTCGGGCCAACAGGGCGGCGCCGCGCAGTCCGGCCTGGGGGCCGTGCTGGGCGACGCGGATCTCGGTCTCGCTGCCGAGACCGGGAAGGAGGAGGCGGCGGGCGGCGGCGCGGGCGGGGGCCACGAGCAGCTCGCCGGCGCGGGAGACGCCGCCGCCGACGACGACGACCTCGGGCTCCAGCAGCGTGATCACCGCGGCGATGCCGACGCCGAGGCGCTCGCCGAGCACCCGCAGGCCGTCGATCGCGGTCGCGTCGCCGGTCTCGGCGGCGTCGGTCAGCGCCGGGCCGTCGGCGAAGCCGCGGTCCCGCGCGAGGCGGTCCAGGGCACGGCCGCTGGCCCAGTGCTCGAGCGAGCCCGGGAGCGGCGCGTCGCCGGCGGGCGGCGCGCCGTCGGTGAGGTCGGCGCCGACGGTCAGGTGTCCGAGCTCGAACGCCGAGGTGCGGGACCCGTGCAAGGGGCGGCCCTCGATGACGGCGCCGCCGCCGATGCCGGTCCCGACCGTCACGCAGACGAGCGAGCGGAACAGCAGGCGCAGGTCCTCGTCCCACGCCTCCGACAGCGCGGCGAGGTTCGCGTCGTTGTCGACGCTGACGGGGACGCCGAGGCGCTGCGCGAGCTCGTCGCGCAGCGCGACGTCGCGGAACGCGTCGATGTTCGCGCTGGAGACGACCCGGCCGTCGGCGATGCGCACGACCGACGGGACGCCGATCCCGACGCCGTCCACGGGCCCGAGATCACGGACCATCCGGACGATCTGCGCGAGCAGCGCCTCGGGCTCGTCGACCTGCGTCGGTTCGAGCCCCTGGGGGGTGAGCGTGGTGCCGTCGAGCAGGCCGACGGCGACCTTGGTCCCTCCGACGTCGACTCCCGCGGTCCGGGCCGTGCGATCCATCCCGGCGAGGTTCGCACATCGCCGCCGGGCTCTCGCTGTCCGCAGGTGAAGTTCCGCACCGACAACCATTGGACGGACGCGCACGTACCCTGCGGTGATGGTGCAGAGCGCGGCTCCCGAGCGGATCCTCCTGACCGGCGCGACCGGGGCGATCGGGGGGCGACTGGTGCCCGGCCTCGTGGCCGGCGACGGGACGGGTCCGGCGGTCCGGGCGCTGGTCCGCGACCCGGCGCGCGCCAGCCTCCCGGACGCGGTCGACGTCGTCCGCGGCGACGTCTTCGCGGGGGAGGGCCTCGACGCCGCGCTGGAGGGCGTCGACGTCGCCTACTACCTGATCCACGCGATGGGTCGGGGCAACAAGGGGGACTTCGCGGACCTCGACCGGCGCGGCGCGTGGAAGTTCGGCGAGGCCGCCGAGCGCGCCGGGGTCCGCCGGATCATCTACCTCGGCGGGCTCGGCGGGAAGAAGGCGGAGGAGTCCCACCACCTGCAGAGCCGGGCGGAGGTCGCGAAGATCCTCGCCGCCCACGTGCCCGAGCCCGTCCATGCGCGCGCCGCGATGGTGATCGCGTCCGACAGCCAGTCGTTCGTGATCCTCAAGCACCTCGTCAGCCGGCTGCCGGTGATGATCTGCCCCGAGTGGGTCGGCACCCGCAGCCAGCCGATCGCCGCGCGCGACGTGACCGCGGCGCTGCTGGCGCTGGCGGCCGTCGACGGCGTGCCGGACGAGGTCCAGCTCGGCGGCGCCGAGGTCCTGACCTACCGCGAGATGATGCTGCGGACCGCCGACGCGCTGGAGCGGCGCCGTCCGCCGATGGTGCCGGTGCCGTTCATGACGCCGCGGCTGTCGTCGCTCTGGGTCAGCCTGTTCGGCGGGGTGGAGTACCCGCTCGTGCGGCCGCTGGTCGAGGGTCTGCGCGCCGAGATGATCGTCACGGCGCCCCCGCCGGCCGGGGTCAACGACGCCCCGCTGGGCTTCGACGCGGCCGTCGCCGAGGCGATCGCCGGCGACTGACGGCCGCCCGCGGCGCCCGGGGCGGTGGCCCGGGGCGCCCGCGGCTGCTTGACTGCACCCCGATGCCGTTCGTCCCCCTGGTCGCGGTCGTGATGATGGTCACGACCTACGTGGCCCTGAAGATCACGCGCGCCCGGCTCCGGGCGCAGGAGCGACGGGAGAACATCACCGTCGGCCGGCTGGTCAACCACACGGGCCTCGACGCGGAGACCGGCGCGGTCTACTCGATCCAGACGGCGTCGATCACGACGCCGACCGAGCGGCTCGACGGCATGTGGTCCACGCACCACCTCGAGCGCCTCGCGCGCTCCTACTGGCTGTACATGGAGCGCTTCTCGCTCGGCCTCGTGCGCGTGCACTACGACGACCGCGGCCGCTACGTCTGCTTCCTGTCGCGACACATCCCGCTCCTGGGCTTCAAGGAGCCCGAGTACGAGTTCGGGGAGACGCTCGGCGTCGTGCGCTGGCCGATCGACCGCGGGCTGCTGATCTCGCGCAAGGGCCGGGGCCGCGGCTACCTGGAGATCGAGGTCCACCGCCGCGACGGGGTGGGCAAGGACGGCACGCCGCTGAGCCGCGCGTACGTCGAGCTCGAGGTCTCGGGCTTCTACCCGACGCTGAACTCCGGGCTCGCCTACCTCGTCTACAAGCACACGCAGTCGCGGTACCACGTGCTCCTGGCGTACGGCTTCATGCGCTCGCTGGCGCGCGCCGACCTCGCGCCGTCGAAGATCGGCCGCTTCGCCGCCGGGATCCAGAGTGCCGGGGACGAGGAGTCGCCGGAGCGGATCCCGCGCCGGGGCCGCCGGAGGACGGCGTCCGAGGACGAGCCGACGGGGACGACCCCGCGGGGCCTGTCGGGCTGACCCCCCCCGCGCCGGGGGCGGACGTCGCCGCCCGCCGGGGGAGCCGCCGGGCCCCGCGAGGCCCGGCCGATCGGACTAGGAGATGCCGTAGCCGGGCATGTCCGCCAGCTTCAGGCGGCGGTGCCGGGCGTGGACGCGGCGGACGGTGTCCGAGCCGGCGCGCATGACGACGGACTCGGTGGTCGCTCCGCCCTTCGGGGTGCGGCGGACGCCCTGCAGCAGCTCGCCGTCGGTGACGCCCGTGGCGGAGAACATGCACTCGTCGGCGTTGACGAGGATGTCCTGCGTCAGCTGCCGGTCGAGGTCGTAGCCGCCGGCGATCGCGGCCTGGCGCTCCGCCGCGTTGCGCGGGTAGAGCCGGCCGACGAGGGCGCCGCCCAGGCACTTGATCGCGGCGGCGGCGATGACGCCCTCCGGCGTGCCGCCGATGCCCCACAGCAGGTCGACGGCGGACTCGTCCATGACGGCCAACAGGGACCCGGCGACGTCGCCGTCGGTGATCAGGCGGACCTTGCCGCCGGCGTCGCGGATCGCCTCGATCTGCTCTTGGTGGCGCGGGCGGTCGAGGACGACCGTCAGGACCTCGGAGATGTTCTTCTTGCGGCGCTCGGCGATGAGGCCGATCGTCTCGACGACCGGGCGGTCCAGGTCGAGCAGGTCGGCGATGTCGCGGTCGCCGGCGAGCTTCTCCATGTACACGCAGGGGCCCGGGTCGAACATCGACCCGCGCGGGGCGATGGCGATGACCGCCAGGGCGTTGGGCTGGCCCTTCGCCGTCAGGGTCGTGCCCTCGAGCGGGTCGACGGCGATGTCGACCTTCGGGCCCTCGCCGTTGCCGACGCTCTCGCCGTTGTAGAGCATCGGGGCCTCGTCCTTCTCGCCCTCGCCGATGACGACGACGCCGTCCATGGCGACGGACTCGAGCACGTGGCGCATGCCGTCGACGGCCGCCTGGTCGGCGGCGATCTTGTCGCCGCGTCCCGCGAGACGGGAGGCCGCGAGGGCGGCCGCCTCCGTCGTGCGGACGAGCTCCATGGCGAGGGTGCGGTCGGGCGTGGTGGTCATGCGCTCTCGGTCGTCTGAGGTGGGTGTCCGGACGCGCCGCCCGCTCGGGACGGACGACGCTTCCGGCACGGCGATCCGGGCAGCTTATGGACTCGTCGTGTGATCACGCGGTCCGTCTCGAGGGATCCCGCCCGGCCGGCAGGGGTCGCGGCAGGCGCCGGGGGGCGACGGCGATCCGCCGTCCGGTGGGCCCGTCGCCCGCCGTGGCGGACCCTCAGCGCCCGGCGGGGGCGCTGGAGGGCGTGGCGATGCGGGGGAGGTCGTCGCGCTGCACGAAGGAGACGGCGTTCACCCCGTCGACGCCGATCTCGTCGGCGGCGGTCTTCGTGAGGTCGAAGGTCGCGCCGTTGGCGAACGGTCCGCGGTCGATGACGGGGACGACGATCGACTTGCCGCCGCGACGGATCTCGACCTGCGTGCCGCACGGGAGCGTCCGGTGCGCGATGCCGACCGTGTCGGCCTGCAGCGTGACGCCGCAGGCGGTCTTCTGGCCGTAGAAGCCGGGGCCGTACCAGGTGGCCTTCGCGCGGCCGAGGATCGCGATCCTCACCGTCGGGGCGTCGGTGGTCGCGCGGGTGCTCGCGGCGGCGGCCTCGGTGGACCCGCCGGCGACCGCGGCGTCCGCGTCCGCGTCCGGGGCGAGGACGACCCGGAGCTCGTGCACGCTCGTCGAGCGCGTCTTCCAGGTGGTGGCGAAGCGGCCGGTCGAGCGCACGCGGGCCGTGGCCGCGCGGACCCAGCGGCCGGTCGGGGTCTTGCGCTCGACGTTCACGCGGCGGTCCGCGAGGTTCGTCGTGAAGGAGCCGCTGACCTTGACCGGGCGGGAGGCGTCCTTCGTCGGCAGCGCCGACCAGGTGCCGGCACCGGCGAGCTCGGCGGACGCGCGGGTGGGCGTCGGACCGTCCGTCGCGGGCGCCGCGGGGGTCGCGGGCGCGGCCGTCGTGGCCGCCGCAGGGGCGGCTCCGCCGGAGCGGTAGTCCGTGGCGGAGGCCACGGCTGGGAGTGCGAGCAGCGCTACGAGGCCGGCAAGGGCCGTACGCCGCACGGGCATGGGTGCGATCACGTCATCCAGTTGGTTCTCGTTCCGTGCCTACGGGGTGAGCTGTCGGGCTCGCGCTGAACGAGTGCGCTACGGACCTGAAACCGGTCCGATTCGCCCCGACGAGCGGCCTCTTCAGGCTGCTCGCATTGGGTCCCCCGCCGCGGGTCGAACAGGTCGTCCCGCGCTCGGCGTCGAGAAGTATGGCACAGGACCCCGGGGCGTCATAACCGCCCTGCAAACCGCCTGGACGGCGCGGCGCGCCGGGGGCGCGGCGGCCGGAGGCGGGGCGACCCGCTTCGGATCGCCCCAGGCTCGGGTACGGAGCCCGACGCGACCCGCGGCGTGGGTGGGGTGGGCGCGGGAGGGTGGTCGTCGGTGGTCGTCGGGTTCGGTGCCGCTGAGGTACCGAAGTCGATGCGACCGGCGGCGCGGGTAGGGCGGGCGGCGGTGGTCGTCGGTGGTCGTCGGGTTCGGTACCGCTGAGGTACCGAACTCGATGCAGCCGGCGGCGTGGCGGGCGGGCCCCGGCGCTCAGCCGCGCCCGAGGCGCTTCAGCACGCCGCGGACGAGCTTCTCGCCCTGCTTCGCGGCGTCCACGGCCAGCTTCTCGCCCTGGCGCGCCGCGCCGCCGACGAGCCCGCCGACGGACAGCCCCGACCCGGGGGCGTCCGCGCCCGAGGGGGTCGCCCAGCCGGACTTGGGCGCGGGCGGGACCGGCGGCTGCACGGGAGGCGTGGCCGGGGCGGCGGCGCGTCGTGTCCCGCGGGCGGGGCGCGCGGGGGAGGCGTCGGCCGGCGGCTTCGCGGGCGCGGCCTTCGTCTGCGGAGCGACCTTGGGGGTCGCGGCGGTCTTGGGCTTGGCGGCGGCCTTCGGGGCCGCGGCGGTCTTGGGCTTGGCGGCCTTGGGCTTCGCGGCGGCCCTCGAAGCCGCGGGCGCCTTCGGCGTCGCGGCCTTGGGGGCCGCGGCGGCCTTGGGCTTCGCAGCGGCCTTGGGGGTGGCGGCGGTCTTCGAGGCGGCGGCCTTCTGCTTCGCGGCGGACCCGGTGCCGCCGGCCGCCTTCGCGGTCGCCGCCCGTGGCTTGGCGGCGGCCCGCGGCTTGGCGGCGGCCCGCGGCTTGGCGGCGGCCCGCGGCTTGGCGGGCGTCGACGCCCGGGCGCGCGCGGGAGCCTTG